>NZ_LFVW01000468.1:0-9297 GCF_001182915.1 Kitasatospora sp. MY 5-36 | reverse complement strand
CGGCCCGGGCGGCGGGCGCGACCGCGCGGTGGACGCAGTCCGGCTTCCTGGCCCGGACGGCCGGCGGCGCCACCCCGCGCAACCTGTTCGGCTTCAAGGACGGCACGGCGAACCCGGACGGCACCGAGAGCGGGCAGTGGGTCTGGGGCCCGCCGGGGCCGTACGAGCACGGGACGGTGCTGGTCTACCGCCGGATCCGGATGGACACCGCCGCCTTCGCCGCCCTCCCCGTCGACCACCAGGAGCAGGTGATGGGCCGCCGGGCCGGCGACGGCGCCCCGCTCACCGGCACGGCCGAGCACGACGAGCCGGACATCTACGCCAAGAACCCGGACGGCTCGTACCTCATCCCGGCCACCGCGCACGTCCGCCTCTCCAGCCCCCGGCTGGACGGCGGCGCCCGGATGCTGCGGCGCGGCTACAACTACGACGACGGCCCGGGCGACCGCGGCCTGCTGTTCTGCGCTTTCATGCGCGACCCGGCCCAGTTCACCCGCGTCCAGAACCGCCTGGCGGCGCGCGACGCCCTCAACACCTTCATCGAGCACACCGCCTCGGCCGTGGCCTACGTCCTGCCGGGCGCGCCGGAGGGCGGGACGCTGGGGGAGGGGTTGTTCGGGTGAGCCGGGGGCGGTGGTCGGCCGCCCCGCCCGACGGCTGAGGCCGGGCGGCCGACCGCCGGTGCCGGCTCCCGGCCGACCGCCGGTGCCGCCTCTCGTTCGGCCTACCAGTCGACCGGGAGGCGGGCCGGGCTCCGGGTGGTGCCGCCGAGCTGCCAGGCGAGCTCCGCTACCGGGGTGGTGAGGCGCAGGCCCGGCAGGGCGGTGGCGAGCCGGTGCAGGGACTCCCGCATCTCCAGCCGGACCCGCCAGGCGCCGATGCAGTAGTGCGGGCCGGAGCTGAAGGCGAGGGTCGGGGCGGGGAGCGGGAGGCCCAGGTCGGCGTCGAGGCCCTCGGGGTAGACGGCCGGGTCGCGGTTGGCGCTGCCGAGGCTGACGGCGACGACCGAGCCGGCCGGGATGGTCACGTCGCCGACCTCGACCGGCGCGGTGGTGCGGCGGATGGTGGCCTCGTCGTCGCCGAGCGGGATGTAGTGCAGCAGCCGTTCGGCGGTGCGCTCGGCGGTGTCCGGGTCGGCGAGGCGCGGCCAGTGCTCGGGGCGTTCGCCGAGCACGTAGACCAGGGCGTTGGCGAGGGCGCCGGCGACGCTCTCGTTGCCGCTGGCGGTGAGCCCGGCGACCAGGAAGACGAGGGACTCCTCGGGGACGCCGCCGTCCTGGTCGGCGGCCCGGACCAGCCGGCTGACCAGGTCGTCGCCCGGCTCGCGGCGCCGGCGGGCGACCAACTCGCCCATGAAGGAGCCGAATTCGGCGAGGGTGGCGTCGTGGTCGGGGTCCGTGCCCGGTTGCTGTCCGCCGTCCTGAGCGCCGTCCTGCCCGCCGTCCTCGCCGCCGCCCTGGTCCTCGCCCTGGGCGAGCAGGGCGCGGGTCCAGCGCTGCAGCCGCTCCTCGTCCAGGTGGTCCGGCCCGTCCCCGTCGAGCCCCATCAGCCGGGTGGTGACGGCGAACGGCACCGGCCGGGCGAAGGCGGGGACCAGGTCGGCCGTCGGGCCGGCGGCGACCAGCCGGTCCACGGACTGCTGGACGGCGGCGGCGACCCACGGCTGCCAGCCGGCGATGGCGCGCGGGGTGAAGGCCCGTTGGGCGGTGCCGCGCAGCCGGCGGTGGGCGGGCCCGTCCTGGTTGAACAGGGACGCCGGGTTGGCGGCCACGTCGGCGGTGGCGCCCGCGGTGCCGACGTCATGCAGGTCGGCCCGGGTGACCCGGGGGTCGCCGAGGACCTGCCGGACGTCGTGGTAGCGGGTGATCAGCCACGCGGGGGTGCCGTCCGGGAGGGTGGTGGGGTGGGGCGGCTGGGCGGGGGTGGTGGGGAGCCGGTGGAGTGGGGGGAGGGTGGTCCCGGTGTCGGCTGCGGCGGAGTCCATGGGTCCCTTCGCGGGGTTCGGAGGTCCGGCTGGTCGAGGGGAGTCAGAGTATCCAATTGTCATATGTTCATGAGGAATTGGGCGCTTGCGGAGCTTCTCCCCTTACGTCCCGATGGTATGCCCTCGGTGCCCCCAGCCGGGTGCCGGATCGACGGGCAGCAGCGGCCGGAGCGCGCCCAGCACGGCGCCGATGCAGGCGTCCCGCAGCTCGGTGCGGGAGCAGCTCTCCTCCGTCAGCCAGTCGATGACCAGCACCCGGACGAACACCAGCCAGCTGCGCAGGACCTGCGACACCGCCAGTCGCGCCCGCTCGTCCGCGAGCGGGAGGACGCCGAGCAGCCGGCCGCGCAGGGCGTCGAGCTCCTCGGTGATGATGGTCTGGATCACCTGGTCCCCGGCCAGCACGCGGTTGGCCGCGAGCACGGCGTGCCGGTTGGCGATGAAGTAGTCGAGGTGGGCGTCCATGCCCTCGACCAGCTGCTCGACCAGGGTGTCGCCCGGGTCGAACCGGCTCCTGGCGAGCAGGTCGGCGGAGGCCTCCCGGTAGACGGCGGCGAAGAGTTCGTGCTTGCTCGCGAAGTGCCGGTAGAGCAGGGCGCGGGAGACCCCGGCCTGCTCGGCGACCTCCTCCATCAGCACCCCCTCGTACGGCCGTTCGGCGAACAGCCGGGCACCGACGGAGAGCAGCTGGGCGCGTCGCTCGGCGGGGGAGAGCCGGCGGCGCCGTTCGTGGACTGGCATGCGGGCCAGGCTACTTGACACATGTCTACTTGCCGGCGCTAGCGTGGTGGGCAACGTAGTAGACACGTGTCAACCAGACCTCTGTGAGGGGTGGACGAGCCATGGCCAAGGCGTTGCGGGTGCTCGCGTGGACGATGGGGATCGCCTGCGTGGCGATCGGCTTCCTCCACATCCTGCTGGGGAACTCCGCGATGCCCGGGATCGCGGACGCCGGCCCGACGGTCGGCAGCTTCGGCCGCTTCATGGGCGCGGTCTTCGCCGGGTACGGGGCGGCCTGGATCCACGCCGCCCGGCAGACGCCGGTGCCCGCCCGGCCGGTGCGGTGGCTGGCGGCGGTCCTCCTGCTGGGCGGCCTCGCGCGGGTGCTGTCGCTCGTCGTCGACGGCCGTCCGCACTGGTTCCAGCTCGTGCTGATGGGGATCGAACTCGGGCTCGCACCCGTGTACTTGTGGGTCGCCGACGCGGACGAGCCGGCGCACGTGGACCTGCGGTCCTGAGCTCCCCCGGTTCCATCATCGGGGGGCCGGTCGTCAGCGGCGGCTATGCTGCTCCTGCGATCGAACGTACGTCCGCGAGGAGGGTCCGGAGCATGAGCGGCACCGTGGTGGCGGTCAGCAGCAACGCCGAGTACTCGTTCACCAAGCCGAACCGGAACGGCATCACCCTGCTCGCCGGTCTGGGCGTCGAAGGGGACGTGCACGCCGGGGTGACGGTCCGGCACCGGTCCCGGGTCGCCCAGGACCCGACCCAGCCCAACCTGCGCCAGGTCCACCTGATCCACCGCGAACTGCTCACCGAACTCGGCGAGTCGGGCTTCGACGTCACGCCGGGCGCCCTCGGCGAGAACATCACCACCGAGGGCGTCGACCTGCTCGGCCTGCCGGTCGGCGCGGTGCTGCGGATCGGCCCGGAGGCCGAGGTGGAGATCACCGGCCTGCGCAACCCGTGCACCCAGATCGACGCCTACCGGCCCGGCCTGCTCAAGCAGGTCGTCGGCCGCGCCGAGGACGGCACGATCGTGCGCCGCGCCGGCATCATGGGCGTCGTCCGCACCGGCGGCCCGGTCCGGCCCGGCGACGCCGTCGCGGTCGAGCTGCCGGACGGCCCGCACCGCCCGCTCGACCGGGTCTGACCCCGCGGGCCTCAGGACGCGTCGCCGTCCCCGTTTCCATCGACGCGGCGCAGGTCGTAGAGGTACGACCGGCCGGCCTTCCAGCTGCGCCACGGCCCGGTCGGTGGGAGCTCCCGGTGCCGGTCCTCGCCCAGCAGCGGAGCGGAGTTGGGCACGCCCTCGGCGTCGACGACGCACCAGCCCCGCTCCGGCGTCCACCGGCACCACAGGTCCAGGTCCCGCCGCCGGTAGGACGGGCGGCCGTTGGCGGTGCCGTTCAGGTCGAAGCGGTAGACCAGGCCGGCCAGGCGGCGGACGAACTCGATCGCGGACACGGCTGATCCCCTCCTGGAATGCCCCGGCGAGATACCCCCACCCCGTAAAGGTGACGGCTCCCGGGGGCCGTCGGAGGAGCCGTCACCGCTGGAACGCGGTCAGGACCTGACCAGGCGGGCGATGGCCTGGTTGGCCTCACGGATCTTGGTGCCCGCCTCCTGGCCGCCCTCGGCGATGGCGTCCCGGACACAGCATTCGATGTGCTCTTCGAGGAGTTGGAGGGCGAAGGACTGGAGGGCGCGGCTGGCGGCGGACACCTGGGTGAGGACGTCGATGCAGTAGGTGTCCTCCTCGACCATGCGCTGGAGGCCACGGATCTGGCCCTCGATGCGGCGGAGCCGCTTGCGGAAGTCGTCCTTGTGCGAGCTGTAGCCGGCCATGGCCGTCTCCGGTTCCTGTGCGGTGAGGCGTGCGCTCACTCTACCGGGGGCGTGCCGAGGGGGAGTCGGCCCGGACGGGCGGGGTGGCGCCCTCCCGTCCGGGCCGACGTCGGAGGCTCAGGCCTCGACGCGGCCGACCAGCTCGTAGCCGGCCTCGTCGACGGCGGCGGCCACGTCGGAGTCGGCGAGCGGCAGGGTGCTGCCGACGGTGACCCGGCCGGTGGCGAGGTCCACGGCGACCTCCTCGACGCCGTCGAGCTTCTTCAACTCGGCGGTCACCGAGGAGACGCAGTGGCCGCAGGTCATGCCCTTCACCTGGAAGACCGAGGTCCGGCCGGACTCGGCGGCCGGGGCCGCGCCGGCGCCGGTGCCGCACGAGCCGCAGCAGGAGGTGGCCTCGGCGGCGGCGGACTCGACGGTGACGGTGGTCTCGCTCATGGGTGTGCTCCTGTCGTGGTGCCCGGCGCCGGCCGGACTGCCCGGGCGGCTGCTTCCTTTCGAACATACCATACCCCCCTAGGGTAATTGCTAGAGCTGCCGGAGCACCTTCCGCCGCCCGGACGGGGCCGTCAACGACCCGCTGTGACAGTCCTGTTGCGGGTGCCGGGGCAGGGTGGAGGAGCTCCCCCGCATCCCCGGACGACCGACCCCACCACCTGAGGTGAACCCATGGACCACACCACCCGGCGCACCCCGCGCGGCCTGCGCGACATCCTCGCGGCCGGCGAACGGACCTACTCCTTCGAGTTCTTCCCCGCCAAGGACGAGGCCGGCGAACGCGCCCTGTGGGCGGCGATCCGGCGGGTGGAGGCGGTCGCGCCGACCTTCGTCTCGGTCACCTACGGCGCCGGCGGCTCCTCGCGCGACCGCACCATCGGCACCACCGAACTGATCGCCGCCCAGACCACCCTGCGCCCGGTGGCCCACCTCACCGCCGTCGGCCACTCCACCGCCGAACTCCAGGCCGTCCTACGGCGCTACGCCGACGTCGGCATCCGCGACGTCCTCGCCCTGCGCGGCGACCCGCCGGGCAACCCCAACGGCCGCTGGGAGCCCCACCCGCAGGGCCTGCGCTACGCGGCCGAACTCGTCCGACTCGTCAAGGAGTGCGGCGCGTTCACCGTCGGCGTCGCCGCCTTCCCCGAGCGCCACCCGCGCTCGGCGGACTGGGACGACGACATCCGGCACTTCGTCGCCAAGTGCCGGGCCGGCGCCGACTACGCCGTCACCCAGATGTTCTTCGACGTCGAGCACTACCTGCGGCTGCGCGACCGGCTGGCCGCGGCCGGCTGCGCGACCCCGGTCATCCCCGAGATCATGCCCGCCACCGACGTACGCCAGATCAGCCGCTTCGCCGAACTCAGCGGCGCCTCCTTCCCCACCGGACTGGCCCGACAACTGGAGGCGGCCCGCGGCGACCGGGCGACCGCCCACCGCATCGGCGTCGACCACGCCACCAGGATGGCCGAACGCCTCCTCCACGAGGGCGCGCCCGGCCTCCACTACATCACCCTGAACCGCTCCACCGCCGCCCTGGAGATCCACCGCAACCTCGCCCTCACCACCCCGACCCCCCGCCCCCTGACCCCCACCGCAGCCTGACCCCTGCGGTGAACGGCGAAGCCGAACCAGTCCGGCGCCGGCCTCCCCACCCGAGGAGGCCTGCGCCGGAGGGCGCCTCGCTACGAACGGAGTCCATCATTCGCGCGTTCCGTCGCGGCGGCCGACTCGGCGAGTGCACGGACGACGAGCAATGCCGTCCCCTCGTCGTGGATCCCTGTCGATTCCCTCTGCTCCACGATCATTTCCGCTGCCATGTGCGCCGTGGCATGCGCCAGCGAGTACTCGCCCAGGACCAGATCCCGCCCGATGATCCCGATGACAGCGTCGAGAGCGGGGACGACGTCGTACAGGTTCCTTCCATCCGCCCACACGGCTTCTCGGGCCCTCGGATCCTCACTCATGAACGAGATCTTCTCAAGGATCACGAGGCCGACCGACTGTGGGGCGGCAGTCGTGCGGACCCCTGGCCACCGACTCCACCGCGGCCGGCGGCGTGAGCGGATCGGCTTGGCCGGGATCCCGGCCAAGCCGATCGCGGATCCGGTAGGCACAACAGGGCCCTGCCCTGCCGTCAGGCTTCGGTGAGGACTGCTCAGGGTTCGTCGCAACGGGACGGTCAGCGGGTGCGGTAGGCCTCGGTGATGGTCTGGTCGAGGGTGTTGCCGTCGGTGTCGGTCAGTTCGGCGCGCAGGGAGACGGCGGTGCCGGCCGGGGGGTTGTGGACAGTGACGGCGCCGGCGTCGAGGGGGAGGCGGGTCCAGGAGGCGCCGCCGTCGGTGGAGGAGGAGACGGTGAGCGAGCGGACGCGGCCGTGCGCGGCGGCGCCCTGCACGGTGACCGGGATGCGCAGCGCGCTGCCGGCCGTCGCGGTGCCGGTCGGGTCGAGCTCGGGGGCGAACCGGACGACGCTGACCGGGAGCGCGGTCGGGGCGGCGGTGGTGGCGGAGGCGAAGGTCCAGGACGCGGTCACCCGGGTGGTCGCGCCGGCCGCGGCCTTGCGGGTCACGGTGGTGGCCAGGCGGTAGCCCGCCGTGCCCGGGGTGACGGTGAACTCGCCGCGCCCGGCCGCGTCGGAGGCGGCGCCGACCAGCACCCCGTCGCGGTACAGCGAGGTGTAGGCGGTGTCGAACGACGGGGTCCACGGCACGTGGCCGTCGCCGTCGGCGAGCAGCGGGACGTCCGCGGTGATCCGGTCGCCGTCGCGGGAGACGGCGGGGCGGTCGGTGAGCGCGGGGCCGAAGACCGGGCCGTCGAAGGTCCGGGTGGTCGTGGCCCCGGCCCGTACGGCGACGCGGTCTTCGGTGTAGTAGGTCGGCCGGCTGCCGTCGGCGCGGGGGACGGTGACGCCGATGTCCCAGGTGCCGCGTTCGGGTGCGACGTGGAAGGTGGCGGGGCCGGGTGGGGTGACGCTCCGGGATTCGCCGATGCTCGCTCCGTCGCTCGGCTGGAGGCTGACGAGCGCGGTCCCGGCGCCGCCCGGTCCGGCGGCGCCGCGGATGTTCACGGTGGCCAGCTCCTGCGCGGAGTAGTGCTTGCTGAGCCCGGTCAGCGCGCGGGTGCCGGTGGAGGTCCGGCCGAGCAGGTAGCCGCCGGTGTCGGTGTCCCAGTTGACGTCGAACCACTGCTTGACCGCCCCGGCCTCGGTCTCCGGCCCGAGGTGGGCGACGCGCAGGTTCGGCGACCCGTTGGCGACGTTGACGGTCCTGGTGGCACCCTCGTGTGTGACCTCGACGAACATCCCGCTGTGCCGGAAGCGCGCGGACCCGTCCGGGGGCCGGACGTCGACGAGGGCGGTGGTCCGCGCGTCGACGGTGACGGTGGTGTCGTGGTCGAGGTCGAGGCGCGGCTGGACGATCCAGTCCGTCCAGATCGTCCCGCCCGGCTCCAGCCCCGAGGTCAGGTTGCTGTCCAGCACGTACCGGCCCTTGGGCAGCCGCACGGTGGTGACGCCGGAGGGGGCGTCCAGCCGGACCGAGGTGTCGGCGCCGGGGCCGGAGATCCCGGTGACGCTGGTCCGGTACGGCGCGGTCGGGTGGCCGGCGCGGTCCAGGTGCCGGACGGTGAGGGTGTACGTCTCCGGCTCGGCGGCGAAGGCCGGGCCGCCGAGGGCGGGAGTCGAGGCGCCGACCAGGGCGACGGCGACGGCCAGGGCCCGGAGGGCGTTCCGGCGGGGAACGGAACGGGGAGCGGAAGCGGTGGTCATGTCCTGTACTGCTCGGAGGGGCACCGGAGTTCCTGTGAGCCGGGCCACATCGACGGTGGGTCGGGGCCTGTGACGCACGTCACCGGAACCCGGGTGCCGGACCGGGCAGGGCAGAGTGTGGAAGCACTCATGAGAACGCGTCTGCGCCGCGGCGACCCCGACGTCCTGGGCGAGCTCTACGACGAGCACGCCCAGGTGCTGTACCGCTACGCCCTGCGCGTGACGGGCGACTGGGCGGAGGCCGAGGACGTCGTCTCGACGACCTTCCTGGAGGCGTGGCGGGGCCGGGAGCGGCTGCACCCCGACGGCGACGGCCTGCGCCCGTGGCTGCTGGGGATCGCGACCAACGTCATGCGCCGCAACGCCCGCGCCCGGCGGCGCCGCGACCTCGCGCTCGCCCGGATCCCGGAGCGCGGCGCCGTCCCGGACTTCTCCGACGACCTGGTCGCGCACCTCGCGGACGTCGAGGAGCTGCGGGCCGCGCGCCGGGCGCTCGCCCGGCTCCGGCGCCGGGATCGGGAGGTCTTCACGCTGGTGGTGTGGGCCGGGCTGGACTACGCGAGCGCGGCCGAGGCGCTCGGCACGCCGGTCGGGACCGTCCGCTCGCGGCTGTCCCGGGCGCGGGCCCGGCTGCGCGAACTCACCGAGGCCGAGGCCAGGGCGGAGGCGAAAGCCGAAGCCAAGGCCCGCACTCACGTCCCTGTCTCTGTCCCCGTCCGCGTCGCCGCCGCCCCCGCCCTGCCCGTACCGGGCCGCCTCCCCGCGCTCCGGCCGTCGACCCAGGAGAGCCACGGATGAACGCCACCCCACGGCGCGCCGCGCAGCGCCCGGCGTCCGAGGAGTCGGAGCGCCGCGAACTCGCCGGGCTGCTGCCCCCGCCGGCGGTGCCCGGCCTGGACGCGGACCGCCGACTGCTGCTGAGGGAAGCGCTGTTGCGCCAGGCCGCCGAGCCGCAGGGCCGCCCCGTTCCGCGAGCCCC
>NZ_LFVW01000467.1:0-9309 GCF_001182915.1 Kitasatospora sp. MY 5-36 | reverse complement strand
CGGCGGCACGGCCCTGCCCGGTTCCGGCCGGGTCGGCGGCCGGGCGGCGCGGGGAGCCGGCCGCGGAGTCGCGCGACCGGCCGGGCTCACTCCTCCTTCTCCGCCGCCATGCGTGTAGCCGCCTCGTAGACGAGCCGGGCGTGCAGTTCGAACATCGCGACCAGGTCGACGCCGTCCCCGTTGATCTCGCGCTGGACGAACAGTCCGTCGGCACCGGCGACGGCATAGGTCGTGAGCAGGCGGACAGAGTCCTCGTCGAGGTCCGGGACGAGCTCCCGGGCCATCTCGGCGATCTTCGCGCCCGCGATCTCACGGACCTGGAGGAACACCGTCCGGCCCCGGGGCTCCGTGGGGCGCCGCTCCAGCGCGAGCATCAGCCCGAACCGGAGGAAGTCGGGAGCGTCGATCAGCGACTTCGCCACGCTCACCGCCATGGCGGTGACCCGCTCCAACGGAGTGCCCGCTTCCTCGCCCGGCAGCTCGACGGCAGCCAGCCAGGTCGCGAAGCTGCGTTCGATCACCGCGGCGATCAGGTCGTCCTTGTCCTTGAAGTGCCAGTAGATCGAGCTGGCGGGCAGCCCGCACTTGGTGCTGACGGCCGCGATCGAGGTGCCCTCGTAGCCGCGCTCGCCCGCGATCTCCACGGCGGCGTCCAGGATGCGCTGGCGCGACTCCACCCCGTTCGCGCGCTTCTTGCGGGTCGTCTGCGGCCCGGCCATGGCGGGTGCCTCCTCGTGTTCGGGTGCGTTCGACTGTCGTCGACGGCGATCCTACTGCAGCGTTCACTCCAATTGGAGCGATCACTACAGCAAGTGTGCCACAGTGCGCTCGTCGGCGCGCTCCGCCTGCCGGATCGGCCGAGCGCGTCCGGCTCGGGGCTCAGCCCGTACGGGCCCCGAGCCGGGCGGCCAGCGCCGGGAACTGGGCCAGCGCATTGCCCCGCTCGACAGCCAGACGCTCGTCGGGACCGAACGTCTCGTCCAGTTGGGGCGCGGGATCTCCGGCCCCCAGGAACAAGGGACTGCTGAACGGCCAGTCGGTGGCGAACAGGATGTGCTCGGCGCCGGCCAGCTCCCGCACCGACTTCATCGCCTGGGGCGCCGGCGAGAGGGCCGTGTCGTAGAAGAGGCCGCGGAACTGCGCACTGCTGTCCGCCGACCCGGAGGCACCGAACCGCTGGGCGAGCTCGGGGGTCAGCGTCAACAGGCTCGCACGGTAGGAGATGTAGGGCAGCGTGCCGCCGGCGTGGGCGGCCAGCCAGCGGATGCGCGCGTGCCGCTCGTACACCCCCTTGTAGAGCATGTTGACCAGCGCTCGCGTGGTGTCGAACGTGAACTCGTAGAGGAAGGGCGGCAGCCCCAGGTCGGGATAGGCCGAGGGGGTCACCGGGTGGACGAACACCATGGCCCGCAGGTCGTCGAGTTCGCGCAGCAACGGCTCGAAGACGGGATCGCCCAGGTAGGTCCCGCCGTAACTGCTGAACAGGCCCACGCCGTCCAAACCGAGTTCACGCACCGCCCTCCGGGCTTCCACCACCGCGTCGCCCACGTCCATCGCGGTCACCCTGCGACCCAACGGCAGGACCGCGAAGCCGCCGAAGCGCCCCTGGCGGTAGGTGGATCCGCAGACGAGCTCACGGCTCATGTAGGTGTTCAGGCGCCGCGCCATGGCCAACCGGTCGGCGGCGGCATCCAGATAGGTGACCCCTGGCTCGGAGACGGAGACCACCTGCGCCTCGATGCCGTAGCGGTTCATGAAGTCGACCGCGAGGGCCGGGCTCCACACCGGGACCGGCACTCCGCCGATCTCGACGATGCCGTGCGAGGCGAGGGACTGCCGGTAGAAGTCCGGGAGCAGGTGGCAGTGCACGTCGATGCGGCCCCGGCCGCGCGTCACGGGCGACCGCGGCGCCGGGTCGGGCGATGCCGCGCGGGCCGGCGTCGGATCGAGCGCCGCGGTGGCGACGGCGAGCGGCAGGGCGGCCTTGAGGAGCCTTCGCCGCCCCGGACTTGGGGCATTCTCGGTTTCGGTGTCGGTCATTACGCGCACCTCCTGTGGGCAACGGGACGCAGCATGAACCGTTGGCGGGTCGTCATCGGCACCAAGCAGGCATGCCGGACCAGCGGGTCTGCGTCGCCACGGACGCACCCGTTCATGTAGCGGTCACTACAGACTCATGTAGTGACCGCTACGGTAAGAGGGGCGAAGGTCGGAGTCAATGGGCAGGGCGCGGCGAGATCCGGTCCAGGGGACCATGCAGGGCGCACCGCCCACCGCCGCTCTCTTCGGATCCCGGTGCGGGCCGCCACACCGCCCTGCGGGCAGCTCACTTCAGCCGACAGGTCTTCGACGACTTGCCACTGCGACACGAGCGCCCAGGTACGTAGAGCCCACCAGGCGCGGCCGCTGCTACCGATCCGCCGGCTTCGCCCGGTGAGCGGCGATCAGGTCGCGGTACCAGGCGTACGAGGCCTTCGGGGTGCGCTGCTGGGAGGCGAAGTCGACGTGGACGAGGCCGAAGCGCTGGTGGTAGCCCTCGGCCCATTCGAAGTTGTCGAGGAGGGACCAGGTGTAGTAGCCGCGGATGTCGATGCCTTCGGCGGTGGCCTGGGCGAGGGCGTCGAGGTGGGCGGACATGAAGTCGATGCGGGGCTGGTCTGGGGTGGTGGACTCGTCGACGGAGCAGCCGTTCTCGGTGATGGTGAGGGGCGGGAGGGCCTTGCCGTAGGTGTCGCGGAGGTTGAGGAGGAGTTGGCGGAGGGCTTCGGGGACGACGGGCCAGCCGAAGGCGGTGTGGGGGACGTCGGGGATGTCGACGAGGTCGAAGGGGAGGCCGGGCTGGGTGGGGGCGGCGACGCGGGTGGGGTTGTAGAAGTTGAGGCCGAGGCCGTCGAGGCCGGGGGTGTGGATGAGGTCGAGGTCGCCGGGGTGGACGGCGCCGAAGATGTCGTCGGGGACGCCGAGGGCGGTGAGGTCGGGGTAGCGGCCGAGGAGGACGGGGTCGGTGAACAGGCGGTTGTGGAGGGCGTCGTAGGCCTCGGCGGCGGCGAGGTCGGCGGGTGAGGGGGTGGCCGGCTCGACGGGGGTGAGGTTGTTGGAGAGCATCGCCTCCAGGCCGCGGTCGTGGAGGACGGTGGCGGCCAGGCCGTGGGCGAGGAGCTGGTGGTGGGCGGCGGGGAGGGCCTCGAACATCAGGGTGCGGCCGGGGGCGTGGGTGCCCAGGGCGTAGCCGAAGACGGTGTGGACGAAGGGCTCGTTGAGGGTGATCCAGGCGGGGACGCGGTCGCCGAGGCGGTCGGCGACGATCCCCGCGTACTCGGCGAAGCGGTACGCGGTGTCGCGGTTCAGCCAGCCGCCGTGGTCCTCGAGGCCCTGCGGGAGGTCCCAGTGGAAGAGGGTGGGCAGCGGGGTGATGCCGGCTTCGAGGAGGGCGTCGACGAGGCGGTCGTAGAAGGCGAGGCCGGCGGCGTTCACGGCGCCCGCGCCGGTGGGCTGGACGCGGGACCAGGCGACGGAGAAGCGGTAGCCGTCCAGTCCGAGGCCCTTCATCAGGGCGATGTCCTCGGGGTACCGGTGGTAGTGGTCGCAGGCCACCGCGCCGGTGTGGCCGTCGCGGACGGCGCCGGGGCGGGCGGCGAAGGTGTCCCAGACGGAGGGCCCGCGGCCGTCCTCGTTCACCGCCCCCTCGATCTGGTAGGCGGCGGTGGCGGCACCCCAGCGGAACCCCGCCGGCAGGTCGAAGCGGTCCGGCATGACAGCCTCCTGACGGAAACATGAGGGGAAGTCATGTTACCGGCGCGGCGCCGAAACACCAGAGTGGGACGACGGAAGGGACCGGAGCCCCGCAGAGGGCCTCGGTCCCTTCCGTCGTCCGGTGGCCAGGGGGTGAGGGACTCACCCCGGACCCGTCACCACACGTCGGCGAGCTCCCGCAGCAGTTCGACCACCCGTGCCGTCTGCGCCGGCCCGAGCCGCGGGTCCGGCGCCACCGAGGTGAAGACCAGGGCCAGCATCACCGCCGCGTCCAGCCGGTAGAGGAGGTCGGCCGCGGGGGTGACGGAGGACTTCCCGCCCGCGGCCTCGTAGCCCTGGCGGATCGCCCGCTCGTCCAGGCCGTTCTCCGGGATGAGCGCGTACTCGGACATCCGCGCCAGTTCCATCGCGGGGTCGCCGATCAGCACGTTGGACCAGTCGATCAGCGCGGCCACCCGCCCCTGGCCGCACAGCAGGTTCTGCCGGCGCAGGTCCAGGTGGAGCAGCGCCGGCTCGGCCGACGTCTCGGCGAGGCGGGCCGCGATCGCCGCGCGCTCGGGCAGTTCGCCCAGGCCCGGGCGGAGGTCCAGCAGCCTGCCGAACCGGTCGGGCAGCCGCTGCGCCAGCAGGTCGGGGACGGGCCGGCCGTACTGGACGACGGGCGCGAGGTCCGGGGCCGGCTTGGCGTGCAGCGCCGCGAACAGCGCCCCGACCTCGGACCAGTCCGGTGCCTGGGCGTCGGAGTCCACGAAGGCCGAGAGCAGCACCGGCGTGCCCGTCCGGGTGTACTCGATGCCCAGGGCGCGGGCGACCGGGAAGCCGTCCGGGGCCAGCCACTGGGTGATCCGGAGTTCCTGCTCCAGCAGGCCGTCCGCGCCGACGCCGACGTTGTTCGCGGTGTGGAACGTACGGGCGCGCGGCACGCGCAGCACCACGTCCTCGTGCGCCGCGCCGCTCAGCGGGCTCGCCCGGTAGACGAGGAACTCCACGCCGCTGCTGAGCACCACGGGCGGGGTGTAGCCGAGCGAGCCCGCGAGTTCGGCGAGCCCGTCCGTGACGTCCTGGTCGATCAGTTGTCCAGTGGCGGGAAGCCTCACCAGAAACCTTCCTCTGTTTGTCATTTGACGGCCAGGAAGCCCTCGAAGCAGGTGTACTTCTGGGCCGTCATGGCCTGGCCGGACCCGGCCCTGCTGCCCTGGCGACGCTCCGCCAGGGTGCGGATCAGGGTACCGGTCGAGCAGCCCACGTCGAGGAGGAGGCCGTCCTCTACGACGATGCCGGCGTAGTGCCGGGCGACCAGCTCCGGCAGTTGCGGGAACTCCCTCGGCCGGCAGCGGGGCGATGCTCGTGTGGGTCTGGAGGTCGCGGACGGCGTGGCAGTCGCCGATGACGGCCGGGAAGTCGCCCGTGGCGAGCTGGTTGGTGCTCTCCTGGGGCGGCGCGCCGGATTCCGCCGATTCCGCCACGCTGCCGCGTCGCCGTACTGCCGTACTGCCGCGCCGACCCGGTTCGGGACGCGGCCGGGCCCGTCCTCCCGGTGGGGCGGGAGGGCGGGCCCGGGCGGGTCAGCGGTGGGTCAGCGGCGGGTCAGTGACGGACCGGCGGCGGCAGCTGCCGCTCCCGGACGGGCGCGGTGAAGGCGACCGGACCGGTGCTGGAGGGGGTGCTGCCGCCGCGGACGGGCAGGCCGCCCTCGACGGCGTACATGGCCTCGTCGTAGGCCTGGCCGTCGGCCGGGGCCCTGCCGACCGCGAAGATCGCCACCGCCTTGCCGTCGAGCACGGAGGTGGAGAGGTAGTCGCCGACCATGGCGCCGCCTCCGGTGGCGGCGATCCGGGACAGCGGCATCGGGCCGGCGACGGTCCGCGGCGCGCTCCAGGTGGCGCCGCCGTTGGCGGAGGAGATGAAGCCGACCTCCAACTCGCAGGTGGCGTCGGTGCAGTCGGCGTTCGGGTAGAAGTAGTAGTACAGCCCGAGCTTGGCGCTGTGCCCGGAGGTGGCGCGGTCGACGCCGAGGCCGGGGAGGAAGTGGTCGGCGCCGCTGGTGGTGGCGTCGATCGGCACCCGGGTCACGGCGGACCAGGTGGTCCCGTCGGTCGAGGTCGCGTAGACGATGTCGTTGCCCGGGCAGCCGGCCCGGAACCGGCAGTCCTGCCAGGCGACGTAGACCCGGCCGGCGCCGTCGATCTCGGCCGAGGGCAGGCCCTCGCCGTCGCGCAGGCCGCCCGCGACGCCGTGCGCCACGACGTCGGCGACCAGGACGGTGGAGCCCCAGGACCGGCCCCCGTCGGTCGAGTTGAAGGAGCGGATCGAGGTGGTGTCGGTCGAGAAGGGGACCACGACCCGGCCGTCGGGCTGCACCAGCGGCTGGCCGCCGAGGCCCAGGTTGACGCCGGACGGGCCCGACGGGGCGGACCAGGTGGCGCCGCCGTCCCGGGAGGCGGACATCACCACCAGGTTGTCGGAGGAGGGGATGTCGACCTCGATGTAGCAGGTGCCGAAGTACGGGCTGGACGGGGTGTTGTCGCAGACGATCCACTCCTTGTCGTAGCCCTGGCCGTCGAAGCCGACCGCCCGCACCGGGTCCTGCCAGCGCAGGCCGTCGGCCGAGCGGCTGACGGTCACCCCGACGGGGTTGATCGCCGCGTCGATGACCAGGCCGGCGATCATCCAGGTGCCGTGCCTGGCGTCGTAGGCGATCGAGGGGTCGGAGGCCCGGGCCCAGTTGCCGCCGCCCTGGTGGGTGGTGATGCCGGGCAGGATGCCGTGCCGCCAGGTGGCGCCGCCGTCCCGCGAGGTGTTCCAGCTGAGGGCGGCCGAACCGCCGGCGGGGAACCGGCCGACCTGGGACGAGGAGACGATCGTGCCGCCGTAGGCGAAGGTGTCGGGCTCCACCTCGGTGGCGTGCTGGCTTCCGGTCCCGGTGTCGGTGAACGGGTCGGCGCTCACCTGCAGCAGGCGCGGCCCGCCGCCGTCGACGGTCAGGGCGTACGGGGCGGCGCCGGCGGCCGGGGCGGCGTTCCAGGCCGCGCCGGTCAGGACGAGGGCGGCCGCGGCGGCGACGGCGAACGGCCGCCGCCAGCGGGCAGGGGTGCGCGGGTGCTTCATCCGAAGCTCCTTCGCGTGGGGGAAGGTACGGACGACGAGGGGCGGGCCGCGGTCCGAGGGCACGGCGACCCGCCCCGGTTGGCGCGTGCGGATCGGAGGAGTCCGGCGCCGTCGAGGCTCGTGGGGGCGACGCCGCCCGATCGCGTGCCGCGCGCAGAAGTGCACACGTGTTCGCAAATCGGAAGTGTGAGCCGGATCATGACATCGCACAAGATGTGCGACCAAAACGGAACGGCGCCTCGCGGACCGTCGGGTCCGGTGCCCCTCCCCCGGCGCGGGGCGGCGCCCCCGTGGACGTGAATACTGGCTGGTTGTCATCCGTTTTCCGTGGCTGGGGCGTCCTGAAGGCATGAAGCGCGAATCGATCCTCCCGGGGGGCTCCGGATCCGACCCGTTCGACGAGTTCGTCGTAGCCCGGTACCAGGCCCTGCTGCGGGGGGCGTACCTGATCACGGGTGACGTCCACGACGCCCGGGACCTGCTGCACGACGCCCTCGCGCAGGTGTACCCGAAGCGTTCGACGATCCGGGACACGGCCGCGACCGAGGGGTACGTCCGCAGGACGATGGTCCGCACCCACGTCTCGCGCTGGCGGCGGACCAGACGCGAAGTGCTCACCTCCGCGCTGCCGGACGGACCGGCGGCCCCGGAGGGCGAACGGGACGACCAGCTGGCGGCGGCACTGGCCGGACTGCCCAAGCGGCAGCGGGCCGCCGTGGTGCTGCGCTACTACCTGGACCTGCCGGTCGCTCAGGTGGCGGAGGAGCTGGGGTGCTCGGTGCCCACGGCGAAGACGCACCTGGCGCGCGGGATCAAGGCGCTTCGACAGGACATGGAAAACGTGAGGGAGCTGGTAGGCCGTGAGCGCTGAGGACAGGTTCGAGGAGGAGCTGGTCACCCGGCTCGGAACACACGCGGCAGGGATCGCCGGCACCCCGCCGCTGGCCGAACTGCACCGGGCCGGGCGTCGGCGCGCCCGGCGGCAGGCCGCCGTACGGGGGGTGACGGCGGCCGCGGTGCTGGTCCTCGGAGCGGGAGCGCTGACGCAGCTCGGCGGCGGCGGCCCCGGGAGCGACCGTACGGGGGCGGCCGGGACGGGCCTCAGCGTGCTGACTCCGACGGCGGGGGCGACGGCGCCGGGGCACACCGCCGTGATGCTGAACTGTGTGAACGGGCCCACGTCGATGCGGACACCGGGCTGGCACCAGCACTCCAGCCGGCAGCCCTGGGAGACGCCGTCGGCGATCACCTCGTCGGGCTACTCGTCGTCGTGGACGCCGCCGCCGGGCTCCCCTTGGTTGGGCCTGTTGTCGCCTGCCACCCCTCCGCCGGGCTACTCGTCCTCGGACGTCCCGTCGACAGGCACGCCGTTCTCCGGCCTCCCGTCGTCGTCCGGCTCGCCGTCGTCCCTGCCCACGGACTCGGCCTCGGGCTCGGGCTCGGGCTCGCCGTCGTCGCTGTCGTCGGAAGACCCGGCGGAGGCCCGCGTGACCCGGGCGGGTGAGTCCATCGAGACGCTGGCGATGACCGACTACCCGGACCACTACTTCGGCACGTGCCGCGACAGGAACACGGACACGCTCTACGTGATGCGGGTCCCCGGCAGCGGCCTGGACGCCGCCGTGACCGCGAGGGCGGCCGACTGGCCCACGGTGAAGGTGCGGTTCGCCGACGCCGCGGGCTCCCGCGAGCAGCTCATGACCGTCCTGAACCGGATCCGCGCGGACACCGAGGAGTGGCGGGTCAGGGGCGTGGTGATCGACGGGCTGACGCTCGCCATCGACGGCACCGGCGTCGTGGTCGACACCCCGCAGTGGCAGTCCGCCGAGGCGGACATCAAGGCGAAGTACGGGGCCCTGGTGGCCGAGGTCCGCTAGCGACCCTGCTTTTCAACGTCATTGGCCACCAAGAGACTTGGACCAGGTCCGGAGGGCGGTGTCACCGATCGGGTCGGTGGCTCCGCCGTCCGGCGTGTCCGGGTTCCGGCGCGCTCACTCGTGGGCGCTGATCTCGCCGCCGGCGCTGAGCACGATGGAGACGCCGTTGGCGTCGACCCCGACATCGTGCTGGTTCGCCTCCAGCGTGCCGTACACCGCGTTCTCGTTGCCGAGGATCTCCGCGCGGTACCGGAGTTCGCCGACCTTCGTGACCTTGGCCGTCCAGCCGCCCGCCAGCTTGAAGGTGCCCGGCCCCTGGTGGCTGCCGCCCATCCAGGAGCGGATCCGGCCGTCCAGCGAGAGCATGACGAACATGCCGTTGGCGTCGAGCCCGTCGTCGTGCTCCTTCGTCTCCATGGTGGCGAGGACCTGACCGGCGTTGACGATCTTGGCGGTGTAGTGCTGGTTGCCGAGGTCGTGGATCTCGGCCTTGCTGCCGTCCACCAGGGTCTCGGTACGGACGCCCTGGCCCCCCTTGGGCGAGGTGAGCTGAAGAGGGCCCCTCCGGCCC
>NZ_LFVW01000466.1:0-9310 GCF_001182915.1 Kitasatospora sp. MY 5-36 | reverse complement strand
GGTGGGGGCGGGGGGAGGGGAGGGCCCCCGAAGCAGGGATCGGCGACGATCAACGGTGATGTCCGATTCCCGCCAGTCACCCCCCGCCCAGTGCCGCAAACTGGACAACGTGATCGACGACGACATCCGGTACCGAGCCGTGGACAGCCGCGACTCCCGCTTCGACGGGGTCTTCTTCACGGCGGTCACCTCCACCGGCATCTACTGCCGTCCGAGCTGCCCCGCCGTGACCCCCAAGCGGGTCAACTGCGTCTTCTACCCCAGCGCCGCGGCCGCCCAGGGGGCGGGCTTCCGCGCCTGCCGCCGCTGCCGCCCGGACTCCGTGCCGGGATCGCCCGAGTGGAACCAGCGTGCCGACCTGGTCGGCCGGGCGATGCGCCTGATCGGCGACGGCGTGGTGGACCGCGAGGGCGTGGCCGGCCTGGCCGACCGCCTCGGCTACAGCTCCCGCCAGCTGCAGCGCCAGCTGACCGCCGAGCTGGGCGCCGGCCCGATCGCGCTGGCCCGCGCCCGTCGTGCGCAGACCGCCCGCCTGCTCCTCCAGACCACCGAACTGCCCGTCACCGACATCGCGTTCGCGGCCGGCTTCGCCTCCGTCCGCCAGTTCAACGACACCGTGCGCGAGGTCTACGACCGCACCCCCAGCGGCCTGCGCGCCGAGGTCGCCGCCGGTCGCCGCATCGCGACTCCGGCCGGCGGTCTCACCCTGCGCCTGGCCTACCGCGGTGCGCTGGACAGCGAGCACCTGATCGACTTCCTCGCCCTGCGCGCCGTCCCCGGCGTGGAGGAGGTCGTCCCCGGCGCGCGCCCCGGCGTGCGCGTGTACCGCCGCACCCTCGCGCTCCCGTACGGCCACGGCATCGCCGAGGTCGAGGGCCTGGCGCCGGGCGAGCCGCCCACCCGGGGCTGGCTGGACTGTCGCCTGCTGCTCGCCGACCTGCGCGACCTGCCGACCGCCGTCCAGCGCCTGCGCATCCTCTTCGACCTGGACGCCGACCCGCTCGCGGTCGACGAGCAGCTCGGCGCCGACCCGTTGCTCGGCCCGCTGGTCCGCGAGCGTCCCGGGCTGCGCTCGCCCGGTCACGTGGACCCGCACGAGCTCGCCGTCCGCGCCGTCCTCGGCCAGCAGATCACCGTCGTCGCCGCCCGTACCCTGGCGGGACGGCTCGCCGAGAAGTACGGCACCGCGCTGCCCGAGCCCAGCGGCGGCCTGCGCCTGCTCTTCCCGACCGCGGCGGCCCTGGCCGCCGCCGATCCGGAGGACTTCGCGATGCCCGCCGCCCGCCGTCGCGCGCTCATCGGCCTGTGCGGCGCGCTGGCCGAGGGCACGGTCCGGCTCGACAGCGGGGTCGACCGCGAGGAGGCCGCGGCCGGCCTGCTGGACCTGCCCGGCATCGGCCCGTGGACGGTCGGCTACCTGCGGATGCGGGCCCTGGCCGACCCCGACGTCTTCCTCCCGAGCGACGTGGGCGTCAAGCACGGCCTGCTCCGCCTCGGCGCCGCCGGGGACCCGAAGTCCGCCGCCCGCGCCGCCGAGTCCTGGGCCCCGTGGCGCTCCTACGCCGTCCACCGGCTGTGGGCCGGCCCCGCGACCACCGGCCCCGCGACCACCGGCCCCGTAGGCACCGGGACCGACACCGGGACCGATACCGACATGAGCACCAGCATCAGTACCAGCGACACCAGTAGCACCAGCACCGGAACGGAGATCGGACGAGCATGAGCACCACCGTCTACACCACCATGGAGAGCCCCTTCGGCCGGCTGCTGCTCAGCGGGGTGCTGCCGGAGGACGGCGGACCGGCCGCGCTGGCCACCGTCACCGTGCCCGGCCAGAAGTACGCGCTGGCCGAGCCCGCCGACGACTGGGTGCGCGACCCCGAGGCGCTCGCCGAGCCGGTCGCCCAGCTGACCGACTACTTCGCCGGCAAGCGCACCGGCTTCGACCTCCCGCTCGCGCCCGAGGGCACCGAGTTCCGCCGCAGGATCTGGGCCGCGCTGGACGAGATCCCGTACGGCACCACCGTCACCTACGGCGAACTCGCCGAGCTGGCCGGGCAGGAGCCGCGCATGGTCCGCGCGGTCGGCGGCGCGGTGGGCGCCAACCCGCTGCTGATCGTCCGGCCCTGCCACCGGGTGCTCGGCGCCGGTGGCGCGCTCACCGGCTTCGCCGCCGGAGTGGACCGCAAGCGCTGGCTGCTGGACCTGGAGGGCGGCACCCTGTTCTGACCGCCGACGCCCCAGGGCCCCTGCCCCAGTAGACCCCGAGGGCTCAATTCCGAAGGTCCACCCGCCAGTTGTTGCTCCGCATGAACCGCCCGGGCGGGAACTCGAAGTCCGTCTCGCCGAGCAGTGTGAACCCCGCCTTCGCGCAGACCGCGTTGGAGGCGGGGTTGTCCACCGAGGGGAAGGCGTGCAGGTGGGGGTGCGCGGCCTCGCGGCGGGCGGCCGCGACCGCCGCGCGGGTGGCGGCAACCGCGATGCCCCGGCCCTGGAAGCCGGGCAGCACGTTCCACCCCATCTCGTGGACGGTCCGACCCTCCCACGTCCGGGTGCCGTAGCCGACCGTTCCGACGGCCTCGCCCTCGGGCAGCAGCACGATCCGGTACATGCAGCCGAGCCCGGACGGGACGAAGTCCAGGTAGCGCCGGTGCCGTACGAGCAGCTGCTCCTCGCTCTCCGGCCCGCCGACGTGCTTCTTCATCTCCGGTGTGTTGACCCGGCGCAGCAGTGCGAGGTCGTCGTCCGTCCAGGGCTCGATGCGTACGTCCGCGGTGGTCATGCCGGGGACGGTAGCGCCGGACGAGCCCCGGCGACCAGTGATTTCCGGCCGGTCGGCTTCCCGTAGGGCGGTTTCCCGCAGGCCGGTTTCCCGGCGGTGGCTTCCTAGCCGGCGGCGGGCCCCTGCTCGGGCCCGGTGCCCGGCTGGGCGAGGGCGCGGGCGAGCTGTTCCAGCGCGGGCAGCGCGTCGACGACCGCCGTGCGGTCGGCCGGGTCGAGGGTGCCGAGCGCGGCGGCGATCCGGCGTTCGTGGGCGTGCTGCCAGTCGTCCAGCTGTCGGCGCCCGGCCGGGGTGAGGGCGATCCGGGCGGTGCGGCGGTCACCGGGGTCGGCCTGGCGGTCGACGAAGCCGGCGTCGAGCAGCTTGCCGACCAGTCCGCTGACGGTGTTGGGCGCGAGCCGCTGCCGCGCGGCCAGCTCGCCGACCCGCAGCGGTGCGGCGGCCAGCGTCTGGAGGAGTTCGACCTGCGCCATCGGCAGGGACTCCCACGGGTAGTCGGTGCGGATGCTGCTGCGCAGCGCGCGGCGCAGCCGGGTGACGGTGTCGGTCAGCCGCCGGGCGTGCTCGACCGCCGGGTCGGGACTTCCGGTGGCGGGGTCGGGAACGTGTGGTGACGACGGCATGGCGGACAGCGTATCGCCTGGTACGGGGCGGTTCGGCGGCCGGTTCGGGCCTCGGGGCCGCACTGTGTTGCGGCTCTGTTGCGGGCCTCGCGGCGGGGGTCCCTCCGGCACCGTCCGTACCGTGGGACGTCTCCTGTCGCAGAGCGAGCTGCTCGTAGAAAGAACATATCTGTATCCGATATATTTGTGTCATGAATGCCACTGCCCTTGCCACGAGGCTGCTCACCGAGCGGCCCCGGCCGCGTGGCATAGCCGGCTGGCGCCACGCCCACTGGCTCGCCGTCGGCACGGTCTGTCTCGGAGCCTTCCTCGGCCAGCTCGACGCCAGCGTCATCGCCCTGGTCTTCCCCGCCCTCGGCCGCCACTTCGGCGCGGGCTTCGCCGCCGTCGAGTGGGTCGCCCTGGCCTACCTGCTGGTCCTGGTCGCCCTGCTGGCCCCGATCGGCTGGCTCTCCGACCTGGTCGGCCGCAAGACGATGTACATCGGCGGCTTCGCGGTCTTCGGCCTCTCCTCGCTGGGCGCCGGATTCGCCGGCGGACTCTGGGTCCTGGTCGGCCTCCGCGCCGTCCAGGCGGTCGGCGCCGCGATGATGCAGGCCAACAGCGTCGCCCTGGTCGCGCGCGGCGTCCCCGGGCACGCGATGCGGCGCGCGCTCGGCATCCAGGCCTCCGCCCAGGGCCTCGGCCTGGCGCTCGGGCCCATCCTCGGCGGGATGCTGGTCGAACACGCCTCGTGGCGCTGGGTTTTCTGGGTCAACGTGCCGATCGCGGTGTTCGGCATCCTGGCCGGCTGGTACCTGCTGCCCCGCACCCGGACGACCGGCGCCCCGACCGATGCCCCGGCCGCCGTACCGGGCCCCCGCGAGGGCCGGACCGGCACCCACCGGACCGGCACTCACCGGACAGCCGCTCATCGGGCAGGCACCCACGGGACGGGCACCCACCGGACCGCCCCCCGCGAGGCCGCCCGCTTCGACCTGCCCGGCCTGCTGCTGCTCACCGGGGCGACCACCACGCTGCTGCTCGCCCTGTCCACCGCCTCCGGACTGCCCCTGCCCGGCTGGGCGGTGGCCGCCCTGCTGCTCGCCTCCGCCGTCCTGGCCCTGGCGCTGGTGCGCCAGGAGCGGCGGGCCGCCCGGCCGATCCTGGCGCCCGGGCTGGTCAACACCCCGGGCGTGCGCTCCGGCCTGGTGGTGGCGCTGATCGGCTACCTGCTGCTGTTCTGCCCGCTGGTGCTGGGCCCGGTGCTGCTCACCGGCGCGGGCGTGTCGACGGCCCACGCGGGCCTGGTGGTCACCCTGCTGCCCGCCGCGTTCGCCTTCGCCGCGACCGTCGGCGGCGGGTGGCTGCCCCGGGGCTGGTCGGACGTGACCAGGTGCCGCTTCGGCGCGCTGCTCACGGCCGTCGGACTGCTGCTGTTCGCCCTGCTGCCGGCCTCGGACGCGGTGGCGTTCCCGCTGCTGGTCGCCGGTTACGGACTGGGCCTGCTGCTGCCCGCCAACAACGCCCTGGTGATGCGGGCGATCCCGGCCCAGTGCTCGGCGGTCGGCGGTGGCATGGTCAACATGGCCCGCAGTCTCGGTACGGCGCTCGGCATGGCGCTGTCCGTCCTCGGTGTCCACCTGGCGGGCGCCGCGTCCGGTGGGCGGACGGTGCTGCTCGCCCTCGCCGCCGTCGCGGCCGCCGCCGCACTGCTCACCCGGCCCGTCCGCACCCGAAGGACCGGATCCTAGGCGTCCGTACGGGCGTTCAGGGTGTCCTGGGCGCGGTTGAGGCCGCGCCGGACCAGGGTCTCCAGGGCGTCCGCGCAGCGGTCCAACTCACCCGGCATGGCGGCCAGTTCCTCCTCCGAGAACTTCTTCAGCACGAAGTCCCCGACGCTCTGGCCCTTCGGGGGGCGGCCGATGCCGAAGCGCAGCCGGACGAAGTCCCGGGTGCCGAGCACCTCGCCCACCGAGCGCACGCCGTTGTGGCCGCCGGGGCCGCCGCCGCGCTTGAGCCGGGCGGAGCCGAAGGGGAAGTCCAGGTCGTCCTGCACGACCACCAGCCGTTCGACCGGGACGCCGTGGCGGCGCAGCAGCGCGGCCACCGGGCGTCCGGACAGGTTGATGGACCACCACAGCGGCTTGGCCAGCAGCACCCGGTGGCCGTCGATGCCGATCTCGGCGGTCAGGCCGGCGAGCCCGCTCCGGCGGAAGCGGGCGTCGTGCCGTTCGGCGAGCCGGTCCACGGCGAGGAAGCCCGCGTTGTGGCGGGTGAGCCGGAACCAGGGGCCGGGGTTGCCGAGTCCGGCGATCAGCCAGGGGGCGTCGGGGGTCATGCGGGGGTGCTCCGAAGGGGGTTCTGAAGGGGGGGCGGGGAAGAACGGCGGACGGCCGGGGCGCGGCCAGGACGGTACGGGACCGTCCCCGCCGGCGCCCCGGCCGTCCGGGGAACGCGCGGAACGCGGAACAGGTGGAACAGCTGGAAGAGACCGGACAGGCCGAGCGGGGCGACCGCTCAGGAGGCGGGCACGCCGGGTTCGGCGCCGCGCTCCTTGAGCATGTCGGTCATCAGCTGGAGCTCGGAGGTCTGGGCGACCACCATCGACTGCGCCAGCCGCTTCTCGGTGTCGTTCCGGGCCTTGTCGACGTAGCCCTGGGCCATCTCGACGCCGCCCTTGTGGTGCTCGATCATCAGCTGGAGGTAGAACACCTCGGCGTCCCGCCCGTTGAGCGTGCGCAGCTTCGCGATCTGGGTGTTGGTGGCCATGCCGGGCATCAGCGAACCGTCGTGGGCCTGGTAGTCGTGGCCCATCTTCATCCACGCCATCGGCGTGGCGGTCGAGTGCTGGGACAGCCCCCACTGGTCCAGCCAGCCCATCATCATCCCGCGCTGGTTGGCCTGGGTGTTGATGATGTCGAAGGCCAGGGTGCGGGTCGGCTCGTCGGCGGTGCGGTCCCGGACGACGAACGACAGGTCCACCGCCTGCTGGTGGTGGGTCGCCATGTCGCGGGCGAACCCGGCCTCGGGGGAGTCGTCCGCCGGGACGGACAGCGTGGAGGAGCCGGACGCAGAGGTCCCGCTCGCCACCAGGGCCGGCACCCCGAGCGCCAGCGCCACGGCGGCGGCCAGCGCGGCCGGCCACCACAGGCGACGGCGGCGCGGGGCCGCGCCCTCCTCCGTACCGTCCAGGTCGTCCGGGCGGTCCGCGTCGGCGGTCACATCTGCCCCATGGTGCAGGAGGCGCCCGGCTCCTGGGTCTGCTTGCCCTGGACGTACTTGGTGAAGAACTCCTCCACCCGCGGGTCGCTGGCGCTGTCCACGGTCAGCTGGGTGCTCCAGGCGTTCAGGGTGATGGTGCCCTGCTCGTCCGGGTACGGGCTCATCATCGAGTACGGGGTCTTCTTGACCTTGTCGGAGAGGGTCTTGATGTCGTCCGGGGTGGCCTTGCCGTTGTACGTCACCCAGACCGCGCCGTGCTCCAGCGAGTGGACGGCGCGCTCGTTCTCGAGCGGCTGGTCGTAGACGTGGGCCATGCAGTCCGCCCAGATGGCGTTGTGGTCGCCGCCGACCGGCGGGGTCATCGGGTAGGTGACCTTGTCCTTGACGTGGGTGCGGCTCAGCTCGCCGAAGGTCTTCACGCCCGGGATGTCCGCGTTGGCGGCGGCCTGCTTGTCCTTCTTCTTCTGGTTCTGGTCCATGACGACCCAGGTGCCGGTGGCGATCGCACCGACCACCAGCACACCGGCCACCACCGAGGCGACGATCTTGTTGCGGCGGTCGCGGCGCTGCTCGGCGGCGCGCAGCTCGGCGATCCGGGCACGGCGGTCGAGGCCGTCCTGCTTGCCGCCGGGCTTGTTGGACTGCTTGGAGGAGGAACCCATGGTGGTCGTCCTTGTCCCCGCCGCACCGGTCGGTGGCGGCGGTCAGGTGGAGTGAGAGGAGGGACGGATCCGTCGGCGGCTGCGCCGGCGGTGGGTTCCGCTCAGGACCGGTGGACCTGGAGTTCGTGCAGGTCGGGAACCGGGTGCGCGCCGTCCAGCAGGCCGGCGGGCACCACCCGGGGCTGCGCGTCGGGCGCGGTCGGGGTCAGCGGTGACACGGCGGGCTGCGGCTGCGGCGGCGGGTTCGGCAGCTGGGCGTCCTGCGGGCAGTACGGGTGGCTGGAGCAGCCGTTGTTGCGCGGCGGCTGGCCGTCGGCGGTGCAGAGGATCCAGTGCCCCTGCTCCTCGGCCGTCCGGTGGTGGTCCGAGGGGTTCGCGGACTTGGCGACCTTCGCGGCACGGCCGGTGTAGGAGGCGTGCCCGGTGGCGACCTGGACGCTGACCACGCTGACCACCGTGACGGAGCCGGCCGGGGCCGCGGCCGTCGTCGGATGGCCGGAGCCGTCCACCGCCTTCGCCTGGCCCGCGCACGGCAGCAGCGTCAGCAGCGCGACGAGCAGCAGGACCAACAGCCCACCTGCCGGGCGGCCCGCGGATGCGGCCCTCCCCGGTCGGGGCGAACTGGGGGCCGACGCGGTCATGCGCACATTTAATCAGCCGAACGAGTGATGCGATGCCCCCCACCGGCCCCCATTTTCGGCGGCCCGTACGCCCGGATGACCAGGAAACACCCTGCTCCGGACACATCCGGCAAGCACGGACGGAACGGAAGCGGACGAACGGATGACGCGCCCGGGACCGGGCTCGCGAACCGGCAGGTGAGCGCGGTGGCCGGGACTTTCCGGTGGGTGACCGGTTGTCGCCGAAACCCGGACAGGGTCCTCGCGGGTGGAGAACAATGTCGTCAGCCCGGCCCGCCCGGGGGCGGCGCGACCACGGAACGACCAGGAGCCGCCAGATGAGCAAGCAGGGTGCACCGGCACAGCCGCACCGGCCGGACGACGGCTGGTGGGACGCCGTCTACGACGGTCCGGCGGGCACCCTCCCGGACACCCCGCACGCCGACCCGGGGGACGGCAGCGTGGACGACTGGTTCGACACGGCGGTCGGGCTCATCGGGCAGCAGCGGTCGGCTGAGCCGGAGGCGCGGCCGGATCCGGAGCCGGAGGTGGCGGTTGCGGCGGCTGAGCCTGAGGTCGAGGTCGGGGCTCCCGCGGAGCCTGACGGTTCGGAGGGCGCGGACAACCGGGACAGCATCGACGACTGGTTCGACACCGCGGTCGGCGTGATCGGCGGGGCGGAGGGGATCGGGCGACAGCGGACCTCCTCCGAGACCCACCACGTCCCGGCCCCCGCCTTCGCCGAGCCCGCGCCGAAGCCCGCGCCGGAGCCGGAGGTACAGCCGGAGCCGGTACCCGAGCCCGAGCCGGTACCTGAGCCGGTACCTGAGCCGGAGACCGTACCGGTCCCGGACCCGGTCTCGCTGGAGAAGCCCACCCCGCCGCCCGCCCCCGAGCCGGAGCCCGAGCCGGAGCCCAAGCCGGAGCCTGAGCCCGAGCCCGCCGCCGAGGCGCCGGCCGAGCCGGAGACGGCGGAGGAGCCGGAAGCCCCCGCGCCCGTCCCCGATCCCCGCCTGGCCATCCGCGCACCGCTCGCCGACGGCGGCGCCGCCGTCCCGCACGTCGGCGAGCGCCCGCCGACCTACGGACCCGAGCCGACGGCCGTACCCGAGGCGGACCCGGGCGCACTGCGCGCGCTCGTACCGGACACCGTGCTGGACGGTGCCCAGTACGGGCCGTCCGTGCTGCGCGCCGCCTCCGTCCGGGGTGACTCCGCGCGCTACCGGGGCGAGCCGCGCCGCGACGCCCTGCTGGTCACCCGGTTCGGCGAGGGCCCCGACGGCCTGCTGCTCGCCGTCCTCGGCGGCTTCGACCGTACGGGCGGCCCCGAGGAGGAGGCGCTCACCGCCGAGGCGGTCGCGGCGGCCACCGGGGAGGCGTGCCACCAGCTCGCGGCCGCGATCGGGCGCAGCCGGGCCG
>NZ_LFVW01000465.1:0-9320 GCF_001182915.1 Kitasatospora sp. MY 5-36 | reverse complement strand
CTCCGTGGAGTTGTGGGCCTGCTTCGGGGTCGCCCGGGGTGCGCGCGGCCCGCGGGGGCAGCGGGGCGGCCGGACCGGCCAGCAGGGGTTGGGAGTCGGGTCGGCTCGGGGAGACGGCGAAGGCCAGCGAGCCGAAGAAGACGTAGCAGCCGAGCCCGACCCCGAGCGGGAAGATGAACTGGAGCGCCATCACGCCGCCTTCGGTGGAGCGCGAGAAGTCCAGCTGGACGGAGAGCGCCGCCATGCCGGTGTAGTGCATCGCGCAGACCGCCACGCCCATCACCGGCGCCGCCGCCAGGACGGCGAGCGTGCCCCGGATGTTCAGCGCGGCCCAGAGCGCGGCGGTGGCGGCGACCACGGCGATGGCCACCGAGGCCGCCACGACGGTCCGGTCGTAGCCGAGCCGGCCGGGCAGGACCATCGCGGCCATGCCCAGGTAGTGCATCGCGGCGACCCCGAGGCCGGTGGTCAGCCCGCCGACCAGCAGGGCCGGGGCGCGGCGGCGCCAGTACCCGACGGTGAAGAGCCCGATGCCGACCACGGCGACGGCGACCAGCAGGCTGAGCACGGTGAGCAGGGGCCGGTAGCTGATCTCGGCGCCGGTCACGGAGAAGCCGAGCATCGCGATGAAGTGCATCGACCAGATCCCGGCGCCGAGCGAGGTGGAGGCGAACAGCAGCCAGACGACCCGGGTGCGGCCCTGGGAGACGAGCGCCCAGCGGGCGCTGCGCAGCGCGACGAAGGCGCCGAGGCAGGCGACGAAGTACGAGACCGCCGGGGTCACCCAGCCGTGGTCGGCATGGTGGATCGCACCCAAGAGAGCTCCCTGGACGAGGGTTGAGGGCACCGGGGCGCGGGAGGGCGCGGCTGGTCGGGGAAGGCGCGCGGCGAACGGGCACCGGAGCGGGAACGCCGTCCCGCGGGGAGGAGCCTGGCGTGTGGTGCCCCTGACAAGGGGGAGATTAGCCATCGACCGGCAGTCGCACAATGTTCGCGTTTTTCGTGAAGTCCCAGGTCAGGATGGGCCTTTACGCGGCCTGCATGATCCCGGCACCAACCCCTGACACCGCCTGCGCACCGCCCCCGGCCGCCTTTGGTGCTTACTCCAAGGGGGCTAGCCCGAACGGGTGGCCGGCCGGGTCGATCAGCACCCGCAGCGTGCGGCCGTGCTGGTAGGCGGGCTCGGTGGCGCCGAGCGCGAGGGCCTTGGCGGTGGCCTCGTCCAGGTCGTCGACGTAGAAGTCGAGGTGGAAGTGCTTGCTGCCGTCCGGCTCCGTCCACGGCTCCGGTCGGTAGCCGGTCACCCGTCCGAAGCCCAGCGGGCTGCCGCCCTCGGGGTTGTCCAGGATGGCGAAGTGGTCGTCCGCGTGCCTGGTCTCCCACCCCAGCAGTTCGCCGTAGAACGAGGCCAGCGCGACCGGGTCGGCGCAGTCGATGGTGACCATGGCGAGCCGGCCGAAGCCGGTGTCGGCGGGCCCGGTCGGCCCGGTCGGCTGGGGCTGCTCGGACGACCGGGGCCGGTCGGACCGTTCGGACGACTGCGGCCGTCCGGACGGCTCGGACCGCTCGGACCGCTCGGTGGCGAGGTCGGACATGGCAGGTCGGCCCTTCTGGGAGTCGAGAGCTGGGGCCCATCACCAATATGGCACCGGGGTGACCCTCCGGCACGGCGGCGGATCTCATTTTCCTTAGCGAGAGTAATGACGTAAGCTAAAGAGATGCCCGAGATGTCCGAGCAGGACCTCGCAGCGATCAGTCAGCTGCGATCGTCCACGATGCGCCTCTCCCGACGACTCAAACACCAGAGGGTGGAGGAGTCGCTGAGTCCCACCGAGATGGGAGTGCTGGGCACCCTCGCCCGGTGCGGGAAGGCGACGCCGGGTGAGCTCGCCCGGAAGGAGCACGTGCAGCCTCCTTCGATGACCAGGATCGTCGCGATGCTGGAGGAGAAGGGGCTGGTGCGGCGCGAACCGCACCCCGAGGACCGCCGACAGGTGGTCGTCAGCAGCACCGAGCAGGCCGAGACGATCCTCGCGGAGAGTCGTCGGCGCCGGAACGTCTGGCTCGCCGAGCTCGCCCAGGGGCTCGACGAGGAGGAGTGGGCCGTCCTCAGGGAGGCCGCGCCCGTGCTCTACAAGCTCGCACACCTGTAGCCGTACACCCGCGGTCCGTACGGCCGCAGCTCGTACACCTCTGAGGCACACCGACCCCGGCCGGCCGCCGGGAGAACAAGGAGCCCGCATCACCGCAGGACCGACCACCGACACCAGGAGCGCGACGGCCACCGCCATGGCCGTCGCGCCGCGAGGGGAGACCAACGTGACACCGACGGCCGCAGCCAGCGCCGCCATCCGCACCGACGAGCCCACCACCGACCCCGCCGCGGCCAGTGCCGCGGCCGCCGAAGCCCAGGCACCCGCCCCCACGGGACTGCCCGGCAACGGCGACGACGACCCCGACGAACGCACCGCGGCGGACCCCGCCGCTCCCGGCCGATCCCACCCGTCGCCCACCACCACCCTTCCTTCGGCGAGCTCCGCTCGGCCCCTCTCGTCGGCCACATCTCCCACAGGCGCCCGCTTCACGAGGCCCGGGGGGATGTTCTCCTCCCTTCGCGTTCGCAACTACCGCTACTACTTCGCCGGCCAGGTGGTGTCCAACACCGGCACCTGGATGCAGCGCATCGCCCAGGACTGGCTGGTGCTGAGCCTCACCGGCAGCCCGCTCGCGGTCGGCATCACCACCGCCATGCAGTTCCTGCCGATGCTGCTGCTCGGACTGTTCGGCGGCGTGCTCGCCGACCGGATGCCCAAGCGCCGGCTGCTGATCTACACCCAGGGCGCGATGGGCCTGCTGGCCGCCGGCCTCGCGGTGCTGACCGTCGGCGGTGTGGTGACGCCGTACTACGTGTACGCCTTCGCGCTGCTGCTCGGCCTGGTCACCGTGGTGGACAACCCGACCCGGCAGGCCTTCGTCTCCGAGATGGTCGGACCGAAGGACCTGGCCAACGCCGTCAGCCTGAACGCCGCCAACTTCCAGACCGCCCGGCTGGTCGGCCCCGCCGTCGCGGGCCTGCTGATCGCCGCGGTCGGCAGCGGCTGGGCGTTCGCCGTCAACGCGCTGTCCTTCGCCGCCGTGATCGGCGGGCTGCTCGCGATGCGGGAGTCCGAACTGCGCCCGACCGCGCCGATCGCCCGCGAGAAGGGGCAGTTGCGCGAGGGCCTGCGGTACGTCAGGGAGCGGCCCGAGCTGCTCTGGCCGATGGTGCTGGCCGGGTTCATCGGCACCTTCGGCTTCAACTTCCCGACGCTGCTCTCCGGTTTCGCGTACGACACCTTCAAGGTGGGCGCCGGCCAGTACGGCCTGCTGAACACCGCGATGGCGATCGGCTCGCTGGCGGGTGCGCTGCTCGCCGCCCGCCGGGGCGTGCCGCGGCTGCGCCGGCTGGTCGGCGCGGCGCTGGCCTTCGGAGCACTGGAGGTGGTCGCCGCGTTCGCGCCCGACTACTGGACCTTCGCGCTGCTGCTGATGCTCATCGGGGTGTTCGGGCTGAGCTTCAACACCTCCGTCAACTCCATGCTGCAGTTGTCCACCGACCCCGAGATGCGCGGCCGGGTGATGGGCCTGCTGGTCCTGGTCTTCACCGGCGGCACGCCGATCGGCGCCCCGGTCGTCGGCTGGGTGACCGCCTCGTACGGGCCCCGGCTCGGCCTGCTGGCCTGCGGACTGGTGTCCGCGGCGGCGGCCGGCGCGGTCGGCCTGGTGCTGGCCCGCAGCGCGGACCTGCGGGTGCGGTTCGACCTGCACCCGGGCCGCGGCGGCCGGGTGGTGGCCTTCGTGCCGCGGACCGGTGCGGCGAGCAAGTCGGATCTGGCGGCGGCCTGCTGATGCCGTGTCAGGCCCCCGGGAGTGCCCCGGGGGCCCGGATGGTTCAGGAGCCCGGACGGTTCAGGGGCGGGCGGGTCAGAGCCGGATCTCCAGCACCTGGCCGGGCCAGAGGCCGTGCGGCTGCTCGACCTCGAACGTCACGGTCTCGGTGAAGCCGAGCGCCCGGTAGAGTCCGACCAGCTTGCGGTCGGCGCCGCCGTAGCAGTCCACCCGGAGCAGGCCGATGCCGCGCCGGCGGGCCTCCTCGATCGCGTCGGCGATCAGCGCGGCGCCGATGCCGGAGCCCTTGCGGGTGCGGTCGGTGACCAGGTTGCGGACGTACAGCTCGCGCTCGTCCACGGCGGGGATCCACCGGCCGCGGTCCTCGGAGACCACGCAGCAGCCGACCGTACGGCCGTCCTCGTCCACGGCGAGGCGGATCAGGAACGGCTCCTCGGCGTACGAGGAGACCTGGTCGATCCGGGCCTGGTTGGTGCTGAACGGCTGGTCGCCCCACTGGCCGGTACGGCCCTGGGCGGTCAGCCAGGAGACGGCGCCGTCGAGCAGGGACAGGATGTCGGGGACGTCCGCGGACCCCCCGTTGCGGATCTTCATGGAAGACCGTTCTACCCCAGACGGCCGGTCGCGGGAAGATTGATCCATGAGGTTGTTCGTGGCGGTGCTGCCGACGACCGAGGCGCTGCAGGGGCTCGCGGACGCGGTCGCGCCGCTGCGGGAGCTGCCGGGGGCGGAGCGGCTGCGCTGGACCGGCGCCGAGGGCCGGCACCTGACCCTGGCCTTCCTGGGCGAGGTGGCCGCCGAGCGGCTGCCGGAGCTGGCGGCGGGCCTGGCCGCCGTCGCCGAGGTCAACCCGGTGCACCGGCTGCGGATCGCGGGCGCGGGGCGGTTCGGCGACCGGGTGCTCTGGGCCGGGGTCGAGGGCCAGGCCTGGGCGCTGCGCCGGCTGGCCGAGGCCGTCACGGAGGCCACCGCCGAGGTCACCGGGGCGACCGACGACTTCGCCTTCCACCCGCACCTCACCCTCGCCCGGGCGGGCTCCTCGCGCGGGCACCGGCGGGCCGTGCGGCGGGTCGCGGCGGCCGAGCTGGACGGCCTGGTGGCGGCGCTGGCCGACTACCGGGGGCCGGAGTGGGAGGCCGCCGAGCTGCACCTGGTGCGCAGCGACCAGGGCGGCGGCTCCGCGCGCTACGTGACGCTGCGCACCTGGGCGCTGGCCGACTGGGGCTGAGGGCTGAGGGCTGAGGGCTGAGGGCTGAGCGCCGCGGGGGCGGGCCGTGGGGGGCGGTGGGGCAGGGGCCCGGCGGAGTCCGGGGTGAGCCGGAGGTACGCTCGTTGACCGTGGATCCCAAGACTCGTATGCGCATCGTCTCCGGCACCCTGGTGCTGATGCTGGTCGTCGTGCTGATCAGCTCGCTGGTCGGCCGCTGAGGCCTGCCTGAGGCCCGTCCGAGGGCTGCCTGAGCCTGCCGGAGGCCCGTCCGGGCACAGACACGCCCCAGGACCCCGGGAACGGCGAGAGGGCCACCGCCCGTCGGCGGTGGCCCTCGGCCGTGTCCTCGGGGGACCGGGTCAGACCTGCGCGAGCTGCTCGACCACGTAGTCGACGCAGTGGGTGAGCGCCTCGACGTCCGCCGGGTCGATCGCCGGGAACATCGCGATGCGCAGCTGGTTGCGGCCCAGCTTGCGGTACGGCTCGGTGTCCACGATGCCGTTGGCACGCAGTGCCTTGGCGACCGCGGCGGCGTCCACCGACTCGTCGAAGTCGATGGTGCCGACCACCTGGGAGCGCTCGGCCGGGTTCGCCACGAAGGGGGTCGCGAACGGGGACTTCTCGGCCCAGGAGTACAGCCGGGACGAGGAGTCGGCGGTGCGGGCGACCGCCCAGTCCAGCCCGCCGTTGCCGTTCAGCCACTCCAGCTGGTCGGCCAGCAGGAAGAGGGTGGAGAGCGACGGGGTGTTGTACGTCTGGTCCTTCGACGAGTTGTCGATGGCCGTCGGCAGCGAGAAGAACGGCGGGATGTAGCGGCCGGAGGCGGCGATCTCGGCGGCGCGCTCCAGGGCGGCCGGGGAGAAGGTGGCCAGCCACAGGCCGCCCTCGGAGGCGAAGGACTTCTGCGGGGCGAAGTAGTAGACGTCCGTCTCGGTGATGTCCACCGGCAGGCCGCCGGCGCCCGAGGTGGCGTCCACCAGGACCAGCGAGCCCTCGTCGGCGCCGGCCGGGCGCGCGATCGGCATCGCGACGCCGGTCGAGGTCTCGTTGTGGGTGAGCCCGTAGACGTCCACGCCGGCCTCGGCGACCGGCAGCGGGTGGGTGCCCGGGGCGGTCTTGATCACGGTCGGCTCGCCGAGCCACGGCGCGGCCTTGACCGAGGAGGCGAACTTCGAGGAGAACTCGCCGAAGTCCAGGTGCTGGGACTTCTCCCGCACCAGGCCGAAGGCGGCGATGTCCCAGAAGGCGGTGGAGCCGCCGTTGCCGAGGACGACCTGGTAGCCGTCCGGCAGCGAGAACAGGCTGCTCACGCCCTCGCGCACGCGCTTGACCACGTTCTTGACCGGGGCCTGGCGGTGCGAGGTGCCGAGCAGGGAGGTCTGGGTGGCGGCGAGGGCACTCAGGGCCTCGGGGCGCACCTTGGACGGTCCGCAGCCGAAACGGCCGTCTGCGGGCTTGATGTCAGCGGGGATCTGGATCTGAGCCACGCGCGCAGCCTACCGGCCGGGGGCCCGGCGGGGTACGGCCGTCCGCCCGCTGAGACCGCGGTCACGGCTGCTCGGGGAGCCGCCCGGAAACGTGCGGCAGCGGGCCCGGCCGGAGCCGGACCCGCTGCTCAGGGGCACTGACCGGACGCTCGTCCGGTATTCGCCGACCGGGGGGTCAGCGGGCGATGGCGTCCCAGCCCTCGATCTCCTCGGGGCGGCGCGGGCCGGGGCCGATGTAGCGCGCGGAGGGGCGCACGAGCCGGCCCGTGCGCTTCTGCTCCAGGATGTGCGCCGACCAGCCGGCCGTCCGGGCGCAGGTGAACATCGAGGTGAACATGTGCGCCGGGACCTCGGCGAAGTCCAGCATGATGGCGGCCCAGAACTCGACGTTGGTGGCCAGCACGCGGTCGGGGCGGCGGTTGTGCAGCTCCTCCAGCGCGGCCTTCTCCAGCGCCTCGGCGACCTCGAAGCGCGGCGCGCCGAGCTCCTTGGCGGTGCGGCGCAGCACCCGGGCGCGCGGGTCCTCGGCGCGGTAGACGCGGTGGCCGAAGCCCATCAGGCGCTCGCCCTTGTCCAGGGCGTTCTTGACCCAGGCGGTGGCGTCGCCGGTGCGCTCGATCTCCTCGATCATGCCGAGCACGCGGGACGGCGCGCCGCCGTGCAGCGGGCCGGACATCGCGCCGACCGCGCCGGAGAGCGCGGCCGCGACGTCGGCGCCGGTGGAGGCGATGACCCGGGCGGTGAAGGTGGAGGCGTTCATGCCGTGCTCGGCGGCGGAGGTCCAGTAGGCGTCGACGGCCTTGACGTGCTTCGGGTCCGGCTCGCCGCGCCAGCGGATCATGAACCGCTCGACGACCGTCTCGGCCTTGTCGATCTCGCTCTGCGGGACCATCGGCAGGCCCTGGCCGCGGGCCGACTGGGCGACGTAGGAGAGTGCCATCACGGCGGCCCGGGCGAGGTCGTCGCGGGCCTGCTCGGCGTCGATGTCCAGCAGCGGCTTGAGGCCCCAGACCGGGGCGAGCATGGCGAGCGCCGACTGCACGTCGACCCGGATGTCGCCGGAGTGCACCGGGATCGGGAACGGCTCCGCGGCCGGCAGGCCGGGGTTGAACTTGCCGTCCACCAGCAGGCCCCAGACGTGGCCGAAGGAGACGCTGCCCACCAGGTCGTCGATGTCGACACCGCGGTACCGCAGGGCGCCGCCCTCACGGTCGGGTTCGGCGATCTCGCTCTCGAACGCGACGACTCCCTCAAGCCCGGGTACGAAATCGGACATGCGACGGCTCCCTCAGTTCTGTGATCGGCGCTCCGCCGTGGTGGGGCGGCGCGCCAGTGACCGAATGGTGTTTGGCACTCGGTGCCAGGGTGACAGGCACGGGGTGCATTGCGCCATACACCACCATGGTGATGTTTCCCGTCGACCCGTTTGACTTTCCCCGTCGGAGGGGTCGGCCGGGCCCGTGGCGCTCCCGGAACCCCTGGAATCGCCGGAACCAAACGTCCGGTTCCGGACAATTCCCCGCAGGGCGGGCGGCCAAGCGGTGGAGGGTCACCTGATCTCCCACCGGGGTTTGTCCGGAGGTAGCGGTGCCCGCTGCTTGTCGTACGGGATGATGTTGGCGTGCAGACCCCGGATCGCGCCCAGTCGACGCCCCCGAGCCCCGCCAACCGGACCCTGGCCGACGAGGCCCGCCCCGGCCCGGACCTCACCGTGATGCGCAAGCACTACAGCCACGAGGGCCTGGTCGAGGAGCAGCTCGCGCCCGAGCCGATCGGCCAGTTCACCCGCTGGTTCCACGACGCCGACGACGCCGGGGTGGTGGAACCCAACGCGATGGTGCTCTCCACCGCCGACGCCGAGGGGCGGCCCAGCTCGCGCACCGTCCTACTCAAGGGCTACGACCTGCGCGGCTTCGTGTTCTTCACCAACTACGGCTCCCGCAAGGGCTCCGAGCTGGCCGCCAACCCGCATGCCGGGCTGCTGTTCCCGTGGATCGCGCTGGCCCGCCAGGTGATCGTCCAGGGCCGGGTGGAGAAGGTCGGCCGGGACGAGACCGCCGCCTACTTCCGCACCCGCCCGCACGGCTCCCAGCTGGGCGCCTGGGCCAGCGAGCAGTCCAGCCCGGTCGGCGGCCGGGAGGTCCTCGAACAGCGGTACGCCGAGCTGGAGCGCCGCTACCCGGAGGGCGAGGGCGTGCCCGTCCCGCCGTTCTGGGGCGGGTACCGGGTGGTCCCGCGGAGCGTCGAGTTCTGGCAGGGCCGGGAGAACCGGCTGCACGACCGGCTCCGCTACGTCGCCGACCCGTCCAGCCCGACGGGGTGGCGGGTGGAGCGGCTCTGCCCGTGATCCGTTCGGCCCACAGGCTCCGCGCGGCGCCCGCGCGGAGCTGATGGACCGTCATCCCCCGGGTGTAGGATGCCCGTCGCGGACCTGGGTCGATGCACTTGCGGCCGGCAGCCCGCTGTGCCGACACGATCGAGTGAGGGACTGATGGGCGTCACCGGTGCGGAAACCGCCGCTGGACTCGGCTCTGACCTGGTCGACGTCGCCGCCCTGCCGCTCGACGAACTCGACGCCCTGCCCGACACCGTCCTCGGCGACCTGCTGCGCCGGGTGGTCGCGGACGCCCTGACCCCCGGCGCGGAGCCGCTCGCCGCCTTCCAGTCGGCGCTCGACCGGTAGCGCGCCGCCCGGCGCGCCCGCGCCCCCGCCCGGCGTCCGCGCCCTCCGTTCA
>NZ_LFVW01000464.1:0-9365 GCF_001182915.1 Kitasatospora sp. MY 5-36 | reverse complement strand
CCGCCCACCTCCCCCCGGCCGCCGCCCTCTACCCCCAGGGCAACGCCCTCGCCACCCTCATCGGCTGACCGCGCGAGAAGTCGGCCCAGCCGACTTCCCACGCAGCCCGCTTCCTGAAGCCCTTCTGGTCGGTTGCACCAGAAGTCGCCCCGGCCGACTTCTCGCGCAACGACCGCTTCGAGCGGCACCACCCCCGACTCAAGCGGCCAATCGCCCTGGCCTCTACGCGCATAGACTCCCCGGACGCGGGCCCATGCCCGGCCTGCTTGCATGGGAAGTCGGCCCAGTCGACTTCCTGCGCCATGCCCGGATGCAACGGCTGGGCAGCCCGGCTCCTGGAGTCTGTTGGTTGCCGGTCCTGGGCTTGCTGGTGCGCGAGAAGTCGACCGGCCCGACTTTTCGTGCAGCGAGCGTTCCGGGCTTCCCGGCGGCGTGCGGGAGGTTCGTCCGGTCGAGCTTCGGTGCCGCGCTGGGATGCTGCAGCTATATGGCCCGCGCTCCCGAGCCGGTTGATTGCCAGCCCGGGTCCCGCCTGCGCGCACGAGAAGTCGGCCAGGCCGACTTCTCGCGCAGTGGACGCGCCTGGTCCGGCCGCGCCTTCTTCGCGTGGCGAGCGGTCGGCCGTTGCGGCTTCTGTGTGAACGTGGCGGGGCGCGCCAGAAGTCGGGCGGGCCGACTTCCTGTGTGGCGGCCGGGCTCGCCCAGCCCGTTGAGCATGCACTCGCTGAAGCCTCTTGGGGCGCGCCAGAAGTCGGGCGGGCCGACTTCTGGGGTGGGTTTGTGTCGGAAGTCGAGTGGGTGGAGTCGACTTTTTGCGGGGGCGGGGGTGGCATTCCGGGCGCCCGTAATGACTTGGCTGGGCGCGCGAGAAGTCGGCCCGGCCGACTTTTGGTGCGGGATTGGCTCGAGTGATTGTTGCTTTGGGGATGGGCTGCCGGGGTGCGCGCCGCACAGGAAGTCGACCCGGCCGACTTCCTGTGCGGCGTGATGGCGCCCGTTGCTAGGCGACGGCCTGGCGGCGCCAGCGGCGGTAGGCGGGTTCGAGGCCGGAGAGGATGGTGTCGAAGCGGCGGGTGCTGGTGGTGGAGTCGACCTGGAGGCGGCTGATCTGGAGGGGATGGGAGGGGAGCCGGGGGCCCAGGCGGTGGTCGGAGAGGAAGCCGAGTCGGTAGCCGAGCTCCTGCAGGACGGTTTCGGCGCGGACGTCGTGGCCGCCGTCCGGGTAGGCGAAGGCGATCGGCGGTTCGCCCAGCCATCGGGTGAGGGCCTCGTGGGCGCCGGTGATCTCGGCGCGCACGGTGTCGTCGTCGCAGCGCCCGAGGCACGGGTGCCCCTGGGTGTGGTTGCCGATCGCGACGCCCCCGTCCCGCAGGGCGAGCAGGTCGGCGGGGGTCAGCTGCTCCTGGCGGGGCGGCCGGCGGTCGGCGCTGACCCGCAGTTCGTGCAGACTGCGCCGCCGGTCCGGGTCCGGCATGGCCTTGAGCCGCCGGAGCAGCTGGGACGGGTGTCCGCAGTCGAGCGAGCGGGCCCGGCCCCCGTGCCGGGCGAGGAAGTCGGCCTCGTGCCACCAGAACGGCCGTTCGGTGCCGATGAGCTCCGAGATGACGAACGCGGTGGCCGGAATGCCCCGGGCGTCGAGGGCCGGTAGGGCGTGGGTGAGGACGCTCCGGTCGGCGTCGTCGAAGGTGACCAGGACGCTCCGGGGCGGCAGCGGCCGCCGTTCGGTGACGGCCTGGAGGACCGCGCCGAGCGAGACCGGCGTGGCGAGCCGCTGGAGCCGGTCGAGCTGGGCGCCGAACGAGCGGTGGTCGGTCACCCCGTGGTACGCGAGCACCGCGAGCCGTTGGGCGGCCAGGGCCCGGAACAGCGGTTGGACGGGGGCGAACCGCAGCCATTCGCCCCGAGCGTCCTGCTGTTCCGTGTCGACGGCCGCCCGGTGACGGCCCCCGCCGTCCAGGTGCGTGCCGTGGCGGTGCTCCTCGCGCCGACGGTCGCCGTGCAGGAGATCGCCGCCGAGCTGATCGCCGCGAAGGTGATCGCCGCGCAGGTGGTCGCCGTGCGGACGGTCGGTGGGCCGGCCGGTGCCGTGCCGGTCCGCCGACCACCCGACGGTCAGGGGCAGCGCGCGCATGCGGGGTGCCGGCCGGGCGCGGGCCATGGAGATCGATGTACTGGACTGGGACTGCGGCACGGTTCCCCCTCGTTCGCCGAGCGGCGTGGCGGTACCGCCGGAGGACGGAGCCCGGCCTCCGACTCCAGGGGCGGCGGCTCCGCTCCTGGATATTCCTGTTCTCGGTGGGGGGTTCACACCCGTCCCTCGAACGGCTCCTGGATCACTCAATGCCATTGAGACCGCTGCACCGGACGGATGGTTGTACCGGGGGGACGAGGATTTTTCGTGGACTGATTGTGGAGCCGGAATGCACGCCCGGACGCCTCGGACACACTTCGGGGCGGGCCCGGCGTGCCGCTGACCAGCCCGGATTCCCCGGTTGCGCAGCGTGTCCGGACCTTCACTCCCTGCGGGCTGCCACCCGCGCCGCCCCGGGGTACCTTGGGCTCATGGCAGATGCGGACCGTGACCCCTTCCACCTCCACGGGGCCTCCCGGATGGCTCGCGCGTGCAGCGGCGGAGCCCTGGTCACCCACCAGGTCCCGCTGACGGTGGTGGGCCTGGCCTGCCTGGCGCTCGGCATCGTCGTGGCCGTGTTCGTGCCGGACAGTGACGGGCCGGCCTGGGCGATGGCGGTGGCCGGTTGTCTGGCCGCGGGCGTCCTGCTGCTCGGCCGGATCGCCTTCGGCGTGTTCCGCGACCGGCGCCGCGCCGCGCTCTGACGGCGCCCCGGTTGGCGTACCGGCCGTACGGTCGGCGGGTTCCGTCCGGGCGTTGCCCCCACCCGTAACGTCGATCGCTCTCGGAATTCCGAAACGGCCGATCGAGCGAAATTGGTCAGACCGACTGAATATCGTCCAGTCGGACAATCTCAGGCCCTCTTCTTTCACCATTCCCGGACGACAGCTTCATCCCGCCTCTACTGTGAAGGCGTTCTTCCGGCTCGAAGCGCCGTGGAGGTGGAGCGATGAGCGGTAGACCGGATCGCGCCGCGGCCGTCTCATGAGACGCGCCGGCGACCTCGCCGTCGCCGCCCTGGCCGCGGTCGTCGCACTGCCGCTGGCCCTGCTGATCGCCGTCCTGCTCCGCTGCGGCACCGGCGGCCCGGTCCTCCAGCGGCAGATCCGGACCGGCCGGCACGGCCGCGAGTTCCAGCTCCTGCGCTTCCGGACCGGAGGGGACGGCCGGCTCACCGCCCTGCTGCGGCAATCGGGCCTGGACGAGCTGCCGCGGCTGTGGAACGTGGCGCGCGGCGACATGGGGGTGATCGGGCCCCTGCCGGTCGGCCCGGACCAGGCGGCGCACTACTCCCGCCGGGAGCGCGGCCGGCTCGCCGTCCGGCCCGGCCTCACCGGCTGGGCCCAGCTGCAGGCCCTGAGCCGCGGCCGGACGCCCCGCCCGCTCAGCCGCCCCGAGTGGGCGGAGCTCGACCTCTGGTACGTCGAGCACCGTTCCTTCGGGCTCGACCTGCGCATCCTCGGCCTCACCGTGCTCGCCCTGCTGCGGCCCGACACCGGCCGGGCGCACCGGGTCGGCCCGGAGCCGCCCCGATAGGCTGCGGCCCATGGCCATTCCCCCCTTCCTCGCCGAGCTCCGCGCCATCGTGGGAACCCGCCCGCTCTGGCTGAGCGCCGTCGTCGCCGTCGTGCTGGACGACCGCGACCGGGTGCTGCTCGCCCGCCGGGCCGACGACGGCCGGTGGGCGCCGGTCGGCGGCATCCTCGACCCCGGGGAGCAGCCCGCCGACGGCGTGGTGCGCGAGTGCGAGGAGGAGACGGGGGTGGTGGTCGTGCCCGAGCTGCTCGCCTCCGTCACGGTCTCGCCGCAGGTCACGTACCCGAACGGCGATGTGACGCAGTACCTGGTGCTGACCTTCCGCTGCCGCGCGGTCGGCGGCGAGGCGCGGGTGAACGACGACGAGTCGCTGGACGTCGGCTGGTTCGGGCTGGACGAGCTGCCGCCGATGATCGAGAGCGAGCACGAGCGGCTGCGCCACGCGCTGGAGTGCGAGGGCCCGGCGGTCTTCACCTGGGAGGGCAAGGAGCGCCCCTGAGCCCGGGGGCGGGCCGATCACGGCCCGCCGCAGGTCCTCAACCACCCGCCCGCGCCGGGTCAGCCCTTGTACTGCCGGTAGGCCTCCTCCGCCGCGTCCAGCACCGCGGCCAGGTCCCCGCCCGCCGTGGCGGTGGCGGTCGCGGCCACCGCGCCCTCGACGAACGGGGCGTTGGCGAACCGGACCGGGAAGGGCAGCCCGTGCTCGTCCGCGTCGGCCAGCAGCGCGCGGACGGTGGTGACCGCCCCGCCGAGGTCGGCGAGCACCACCACGCCGTGGCCCTGGTCCACCCGCCGGGTCGCGGCGGCCACCAGGACGGCGCTGATGCCCGGTCCGTCCGACGGGTCGCCGCCGGTCGCCGCGACCGGCGCGGGGGAGTCGGATCCGGTCAACGCGAGCGCGAGGGAGCGTACGGCGGTGGCCAGTTCCTGGCTGTGCGAGACCAGGACGATCCCGACCCGCCCGTGCGTGGCGGTCCGGGCGGGGGTCGGCCGGGGCAGCTGGGTGGGTGAGGGAGGCGTCCGGGGTGCCGGGGGATGGGCCGAGGGGGCGTCGGAGATGGGGATGACGTCGGCGCGGGTGCCGTCCCGGCGGCTCATCGGCTGCTCCCTCGAACGGGTCGGTCGGTGGATCGTTCTGGCAAGGCACGCTCGGTCGAACCGGTTGTCCCGGTCGGTCAGGGCGGTGCGGCGGAGCGGCCCGGGCCCCGGCACCTCGCGGGCCGGGCCGGGGAAGCGGTCGTACGGCGCCCTGGCAGCACTCTGGCAGCTGCCCGCCGCCCCCGCCGGTCGGGACACGCCTCGACCGGTCCTCCGGCCGCGCCCGTCCCCGCCCGGAGGAGTCCTCGTCAACCCGCTGACCGGGGCCGGGCGGTGTGGCTAGGCTGGCCCAGGAACGCCGTCGGGAGGAGATCGGTCAGTGGGATCCAACAGCGGGACGGACACGGAGGTCAGCGTGGTGCAGCCGGATCTGGCGCCGAACGGGAAGCCCAGGGTGGACTTCACCGGGGCGGAGTGGCTGTGCAGCAGCCAGGGCGTCGGCGACGTGCAGATCGCCTTCGTGGACGGCTACATCGGGATGCGGGACGGCCGCCAGGAGGACGGGCCGGTCCTGGTCTTCACGCCGGGCGAGTGGCGGGCCTTCGTGCTCGGCGCCCGGGACGGCGAGTTCGACCTCACCTGAGCCGAGGCGCGCGGAGCCCGTCGGCGCCGAGCCGGCGCCCGGCACCACGGGAGCGGACCCCCGGTCGACGGGGGTCCGCTCCGTAGACGATCTTTCGGGTCCGAAACATCACAACTGATGATCCATTGAGCGTGCCCCGTCAGAATTTCTGTTGACTGTTAGACAAACGCAGCTCAGAGTAAGAGCACGGGCAGACGCCGTGCCCACCGCCCCCACGCGGCCAGACACGGCGCCTGCTGTGCGGCCCGGCAGTACTGCCAGGCCATCCTCCCAGTCATCCCCTGCGCACCGGGGTGCGTCGGCCGGTCCCGGCCCCGAGATGGGGCCGGCAGTCGCCGGGAGGTTGGCGCCGAAGCCGAGAGCGACTCGGATGACGGCACCGGTGCTCGGGACCCGCACGCCCCCACGCGGCGGCGTCCCGAGCAGATCCACGGGAGCGACGGGCCGGGGCCCCGCGGATCTGGCTTGTGAAACTTGGAACTGTTGGCTTGTGTGTTCGTGCTGTGTGCGACGACGAAGCTGGGTGCTCGGCGGTTCGGCACGACAAGTGCACAGTGAGGGAAACGCGTGTAGGGCCGCGTTGCGACATGCCGTCCCCCCGGAGGGTGAAACCCAGAACGGCTGTCGTGCTGAACCGAACGTAGCCCGGACGGTTGCTCAGAGTCAACATTGGTCTCTGAGCGTCGATCTCCCGGCCACCCCCCGGCGGTGCCCCACCCACCTCGCGAACGCGGTGTGCCGGACACGTACGATGTTCCCATGTCTTTTCTCCGCCGTCGCTCCGGACAGCCCGCCGGCCCGGACTTCGACGTGCTCGCGATGGACCCGGGCGACTGGCCCGGTGACTTCGGTGCGGCCATGATGACCGGCCCGGACGGCTCCTGCCAGGGGATTTTCCTGCGCTACGACCTGTTCGGCGGCAGAGGTCCGGCGATGTTCATCGGCAACCTCCCCGAGGGTTCGCCCGCCCGGGAGACCGGCGACGAGGTGCCCTTCGAGGTGCGGCAGCTGCTCGCGGCGCTGGAGAACGACGAGCCGGTCGAGTTCGTCTCGGCCGAGGACTTCCCGGTGATGCTCGGGGACGACCTGCTGATCGTGAAGAAGGTCAAGGTCAGCGAGGAGCGCGTGTTCTGCGCCCAGTTCGGCCGCAGCGACGGCGTCCTGGTCACCGTCGCGTCCTGGGACCGACCGATTTCGGACGACCTGTATCAGCTGCTGAAGCCGCTCCCCGCGGACATGTTCCAGCAGGGCTGATCCCGCCGGGGCCGGCCGGCTCCGCCCGGGGGTCGGACGCTGCTTGACGGTATCGATCAACGGTTCGTACAGTCGCGAACATGCCGTGCCGCCTTCCGCTGCTGACCCGTCGCAGGCATCTGGACCTGCGGCGCACCGCCAGCGCGGCGTGTCCGGGCCGCTGAGGGGGGATTCGTCCCCCGGCGGCGGGCGATCGGCCGGGTGTCCGGTCGGCGCCGGGACCAGGGGCGGGCCGTGAGCCGGCCTCCGGGGCCGCCGATCGCCACCGCGCGCCCGTACGGCGTGCCGCCCGCACCTGCCGAGCCCACGTTGCCGCCCGGAGGCACAGCATCATGACCACTCGCGCCGCCAACCGTTCGACCGCCGAGCGTTCGTCCGAGGACCACGCGTCCGACGACCGCCCCGCCGACAACCGTTCGCCCAGGAGCGCGTCCGCCGGACGCCGTTCGCGGACCGCCGCTCCGGCGGCGGGTTCCGAACCGACGGGTTCCGGCCATCTCGAATCCACCGGTTCCACACCCACAAGTTCGGCCCCCGGCGGCGCGGCACCCGACCGGAGCGCGGTCGAGACCGCCCTCGCCGGACTGCCCCGGGTGGTCGACCTGCTGGCCGCCCGCGCCGAGGAGCACGACCGCGACGCGACCTTCCCGTACCAGGGGATCGAGGCCGTCCACGAGGCCGGACTGCTCACCCTCACCGTCTCCGAGCGGTACGGCGGTCCGGGCGGAACGCTCGCCGACACCGTCCGGGTGCTGTCCCGACTCGGCCGCGGCGACGCCTCGGTGGCCGTGGTCACCGCCTTCACCCTGCTCCAGCACGCCGAGCAGGCCCGCCGGGCCGACTGGCCGACGGCGGGCTACCGGCGGCTGCTCACCGAGTCCCGGCGCGGCCCGGCGCTGGTCAACACGCTGCGGGCGGAGCCCGGTGCCGGGGCGGGCGAGCTGCCCGGCACGGTCGCCCGACGGGACGGCGACGGCTGGCTGCTGACGGGCCGGAAGACGTACTGCACCGGAGCCGAGGCGCTCGCCTGGATGGCGGTGACCGCGCGGACCGACGAGGAGGAGCCGCGGATCGGCACCTTCCTGGTCCGCGGCGAGAGCGAGGGCCTGGAGATCGACCCGACCTGGGACCAGCTCGGGCTGCGGGCCAGCGCCAGCCACGACGTGGTGCTGGACGGGGTCCGGGTGCCGGGCGACCTCGCGCTCGGCCTGACGAACGGTCGCCGGACGGCCCGTCAGAGTGCCGACGCCGACGCCGAGCTCTCGTCGGCCTGGCACGACCTGGCCCTCTCCGCCGTGGCGATCGGGGTCGCCCGGGCCGCCGAGGCGTGGCTGATCCGCTTCCTCAACCAGCGCACCCCGGCCAATCTGACCGAGCCGCTCGGCACCCTGCCCCGCTACCGGACCGCCCTCGGCGAGATCGAGGCCCAGCTGATCGGGGCCGAGGAACTGGTCGAGGGCCTGGCCTCCCGGGTGGACCGGGGCGACCAGGAGGCCGTCGCCCGGACCGGTCCGGCCCACCTGCTGGCCACCCGGGCCGCGACGGCGGTGGTCCAGCAGGCCGTCGCCCTCACCGGCAACCCCGGTCTGAGCCGGCGTCACCCGCTGGAGCGCTACCTGCGGGACGTGCTCAGCAGCCGGGTGCACCTGGCCCCCGACGAGACCGTCCTGGAGGCCGCCGGCCGGGCCGCCCTGGAGCGGGGCGCCCGGCCGTAGGGCCCGTCGTCGAACACCCGGGCCCGGCGGGTCCTGACGGCGGTCCGACGGGCCCCGGAAGTGGCTCAGCGGGTCCCGACCGCGGCGCGGACGGCCCGGCGGGCGAGCGCCGCGTCGTCGTAGAGCCGGCGGATCATGATCCGCTGCTCCTCGCCGGCGCCCGGCACGTCGTACAGCCGGATCTCCCGCATCAGCACCAGCACCAGGTTCACCAGGAACGCGTCCCGGGCCAGCGTGCCGCCGCTCTGGGCGAGTTGGCTGATCTGGCGGCGTGCCGCGGTGTCCCCGGACAGGACGCTCCAGAGCACCGCCAGGTCGTAGCCGGGCAGGTACCAGCCGGCCTGCTCCCAGTCGACCAGCACCGGTCCGGACGGCGCCAGCAGCATGTTGCTGAGCAGGGCGTCGCCGTGGCAGAGCTGGAGCGGGGTGCTGCCGAGGCCGTGCAGCAGGCCGCGGAGGTCGCCGGCGTCCCGGTCGGTGAGCTGGCCCACCGAGTGGTAGCGGGAGATCTCCAACTGGTAGTCCAGGCGCGGCTGGAAGACGTCGGTCGGCGGCCGCCACAGGTTCAGCGTGCGGACCGCGGTGAGCAGCGCCCGCACCTCGCCCGGGGTGGGCGCGTTGACCGGGTGGCGCTCGCGGGCCGCCGGGCGCCCCGGGACGCGCTCCATGACCAGCACGCACCGGTCGTGGTCGGCCGCCACCAGCCGGGGCAGCCGCACCGGCGGACGGTGCCGGACGAACGCCCGGTAGACCGCCACCTCGTGGTGGAAGTCGGCCACCAACTGCTCGAAGTACTCACTCCGCACCGCCTGCGGCGCCAGGCACTTGGCGACCACCGGAGCCCGCCCGATGGTGCCCGCCACCAGGATGTGGCGGCTGCCCTCGCGCAGGACCTGGCGCGGGGTGAACGCGGGACATATCCGCGAGACGCCCGCGAGCGCCGCCCGGACCGCCGGGGTCTGGAGCGCCGACGGGTCGATCCGCTCCGGGCCGCCGCCGACGGGCAGGCCGGGCCGCCGGGCCCGCAGCACCTGGCCGTCGGCCTGCC
>NZ_LFVW01000463.1:0-9434 GCF_001182915.1 Kitasatospora sp. MY 5-36 | reverse complement strand
GGCGTCGAGGCGGACCTTCCGGCGGGTGCGGCGGACGTGCCGACGAACGCTCCGGTGAACGTTCCGGTGGGCGTTGCGCCGCGCGGGGTTGACGCGGGTGCCGAGCCCGTCGCCCGGGCGACGGTGAGCGCGGACGCAGGTACGGGCATGGGCGCGGACGCGGACGCGGGCACGGGCGCAGGTGCGGGCATGGGCACGGCCGCGGGCACAGGCGCGGGGCCGTTGGCCACCCGGAGGCGGGCGCCGTCGGCCGAGTACGCCACCTCCACGGTGACGGCCGCTCGTGGTGCGTGCTTGGCGGCGTTGGTCAGCGCCTCCTGCACCACCCGGTACGCGGCGTGCTCGGTGGCGCGCGGGAGTCCGTCCGGCTCACCGGTGATCTCCGAACGGACGTCCAGGCCGGCGGCGGCCGCCTCGGCGACCAGGTGCGGGATGTCCGAGTCGGCCGGTCCGTGGGCCGCGCGTGCGGCGGCGCCGCTCTCGTCCCCGTCGCGCAGGATGCCGATCACCTCGCCGAGCCGGTCGACGGCGGCGGCCGCGCCCGCCCGGATCTCCTGGACGGCCTCCCGGTGGGGCGGGGCCAGGTCGGGGGCGAGCTTGAGGGCCCCGGCGCGCAGGGCGATCAGGCTGAGGTCGTGGCCGAGGGCGTCGTGCATGTCCTGGGCGATCCGGGCCCGTTCGCGCAGTCGGGCCTGCTCGGCGACGAGTTGCTGCTCGCGCTCCAGCCGCTCGGCCCGCTCCCACCCGGCGCGCACGAGTTCCTGCGACTGCCGCCAGAACCGGCCCAGCAGCCAGGGGCCCATCCCGGTGCTCACGGCGAGCGCGACGAACCGCAGCCCCAGGACGATCCAGGAGGGCACCGCCCCGACCACCAGCACCCCGGCCGCGACCAGCACGGCGAACACCACCGCCGCCGGCCGCACCCGTTGCATCCGCAGCCCGGCCAGGAAGGAGAACCCGATCGCCGGCAGCGCCCACCAGAGGCTCGTGACACCAAGCCCGATACACACCGACGCCACCACGGGCAGCGCCGCCCCACTCATCCGCATGCCCACGACCCTACGAGGGCCGCCGCCGCACCGGATCTGTCGAAAGTCATGCCCGAGGCGCTCCGCCCGGCATCCCGAGCCCCATTCCCCGGCCCCGGCCCCGGCCCCGGCCCCGGCCCCGAAAAATAGTAGCCATGGACATAGTAGCTATGTACTGTATCCGCCGTGAGTTCAACAGCTGAGGGCGCCACCGCGGGATTCCTGGTCTGGCGCCTGTCGATGAAGTGGCGGGTGGCGGTCGACCGGGCGGTCGCACCACTGGGTCTGACGCACGCCCAGTACGCGGTGCTGGCCTCCCTGTACGGCATGTCGCGCTCCGGGCTGCGCCCCAGCCAGCGCCGCCTCGCCGACCACACGGGCCTCGAAGCGCTCTACGTCTCCAAGCTCGCCCGCGCCCTGGAGGCCGCCGGGCTGGTGGCCCGCACCCGGGACCCGGACGACCCGCGCGCCATGCAGCTGTCGCTCACCGAGCAGGGCAGCGACGTCACCCGCCGCGCGATCACGGTGGTCCAGGGCCTCCTGGACCAGCTGCTGGCGCCACTCGGCGGCCAGGACAGCCCCCGCGCCCGGGAGTTCACCCGCGAACTGGCCGTCCTGCTCGACGCACCTCTGGATCCGCCGCACGCCGAGAACGTCGAGAACGCCGAGGAGCCGTCATGACCACCGCCGCCGCACCCGATACCGCCACCAACACCGCCACCACGGCCAACGCCGCACCGGCGACGGCCCCCGCCGCCCCCACGGCCCCCACCGCCGTCAACGGCCGGGTCATCGCTCTGGCCCACTACGCGGCGCGCGCCCCCCTGGAGGGCGTGCTGGACCGCCACGGAGCGACCTTCCACCAGAGCGTGACGCTCCGGGTCGTCGCGGTCGCGGGCGGCTCCATCGCCCGGGACGCGCTCGTCCGCGACGTCACCGGGTCGCTGAAGGCCGAGGAGTCGGTCGTCCATGGCGTGATCGGGGAACTGACCTCCGCCGGGCTGCTCTCGCAGGACCCGGCGGAGGCGTCCCGGCTGCACCTCACGGCGGCCGGCCGCGAACTCTACGAGCGCACCACCGCCGAGGCCGCCGGGATCACCGCCCGCCTGTACGCCGGCATCCCGGCCGAGGACCTCGCCGTCGCGGGCCGCGTCCTGGCGCTGGTCACGGAGCGCGCGAACGCCGAACAGGCCCGCCCCTGACGCCCCGTACGGTCGCCGGCACAGCCGGCCGTCGCGACGGTCTGCCGCCCCGACCGCCCGACTGTGCCGGCTGTTCCGGCTGTTCCGGCTGTTCCGACGACTCGGGTGCGACCGCCCAATGCCCGTGAGATAAAGGTTGGACGCATTCGAACGGGGGGAAGGTGACGGCATGGTCTTCGTCACGGTGTTCCTGGTCGCGCTCGTCGGCGCCATCGTCGGTGCCACGGCCTTCCTGGTACTCCGGGAACGCGCGCGGCGGCACCAGTCCGACAACGCCGAGGGAATGCTGATCGAACAGCACCGGACGGCTCACGCCACGCGCATGCGGGCGACGTACTCCAGCGTGTCCGTCCACCACGGGAACGGTGTGATCGGCGACGAGGGGAACCACCACCGCTCCTGACCGCTCACGGCCCGGCCACCAGCTCAGCGGCACAGGGCGGCGTCGACGACGCCTTCGAGGTGCCGGGTGACGGCGTAGTCGGCCGGGATGGTGGTCATCGCGATGTTCACGGCGCGGCCGTCGTCGGTGACGCCGCCCCGGGTCTCGTAGCCCGGGATGTCGCCGCCGTGCCCCCAGTAGACCCCGCCGCAGGTGAGCGTCCGGCTGAAGATGCCCAGTCCGGCGGCCATGCCGTCCCCGACCGGGACGGTGGTGCGCATCTGGGCGAGTTGGGCCGCGGGCAGCAGGCGGTCCGGGACCAGCAGTTCGGTGAAGAAGCGGTTGAGGTCCGAGTTGGTGGAGATCATCTGCCCGGCCGCCCAGGCCGCCGACGGGTCCAGCTCCGTGAAGTCGGCCAGCGGCGCGTCGGCGGAATCCCTGCGGTAGCCCTTGGGGTGGGCCTCCCGGATCGTCCGGTCGCCCACGGCCGGGAAGTAGGTGTGCCGCAGCCCGATGCGCCGGATGATCCGCCGGTCGATCTCCTCGGCGATCGGCCGTCCGGTCACCCGCTGGACGATCAGGCCGGCCAGCACGTAGTTGGTGCTGCTGTAGCCGAACTTCTCCCCGGGCGCGAAGGCGGGCTTCTGGCCGAGGGCCATGTCCAGCAGCTCCCGGGGCTCGAAGTACCGGGTCCGCAGGGTGGACTCCTCCAGCAGCCCCTCGTAGTCGGGCAGTCCGCTGGTGTGCTGGAGCAGCTGCCGGACGGTGATGCCGTGCCCGTCGATGCCCTCTCCGCGGACCAGGCCGGGGAGGTACGTGTCGACGGAGGCGTCGAGGTCGACCTTCCCCTCCCCGACCAGCTGGAGCACGACGACGGCGGTGAAGGTCTTGGTGTTGCTGCCGATCCGCACCTGCCCGTCGACGGGGACCTTGGCGCCGGTGGCCAGGTCCCCCACCCCCGCGGTGTAGTCGCGGGTCCGGCCCCGCCCGTCCCGGACGGTCGCGAGCGCGGCGGGCATCCCGTCCGTCCGCACCAGCGCGTTCAGTCCCTGCTGCACGGCGTCCGAGGAGGCCGCGGCCGACGTGGCCGGCGCGGCCGCCGGTGCCGCCATGGCGGACGGTGCCGACGCCCCGACGGCCGCGACGGCCCCGGCGGTCGAGAGCGTGAGGGCGAGTGCCATGTGGCGGATGCGCGAACGACGCACGGGTCAACTCCTGTGGAATCGTGGGGGGTAGGAAACCCCCGGTCACGATCGCCAGTCTGTCCGCGCGACGGCCGGCCGACCTCCCCCGATCGAGGGAGCACCTTTCCCTCCCGACTCCCCTCCGACGCCCCTCCGACGACTCCCCTCCGACGCCCCTCCGGAATCAGGGCCGAGCGGGCCCGCGCAGCGGCAGCGTCCGGCTGTAGACGACGCTCGTGGTGGTGCTGCCGAAGCCGGCCAGCTCGTCCACCAGGGTCTCCAGGTGCTCCATGGAGGTCGCCGCCACTTTGAGGGTGTAGCAGTCGTCGCCGGTGGTCCGCAGGCACTCCAGGACCTCCCGCCGCTCGGCGAGCAGTCGCCGCAGCGGCTCGTGCCGGTTGCCCGGGTACTTCAGCCGGACGACGGCGAGCACCGGGTAGCCGACCTTCGCCAGGTCCACCGTCGCGTGGTAGCCGGTGATGACGCCCAGCGACTCCAGGTTCCGCACCCGTTCCGTGGTCGCCGACGGGCTGAGGGACACCCGCCGCCCCAGCTCGCTGAGCGAGATGCGGGCCTCCTGTTGCAGCTGCTCGATGATCGCCCAGTCGGTGTCGTCAAGATTCGCGGCCATGGCGCGAATCTACCGGGAAATCCCCGGCGATCCGCCGGACACAGAGGGAGGATGCCGTTCCGTCCGCCATGATCACGGGGATAGCCTCGATCCATGCAACTTGGCGTCAACGTACCGAACTTCGGCCCCGGGACCGACCCCGGCGTGCTGCGCGAGTGGGCCCGGACTGCGGAGGGCCTCGGCTTCGACCTCCTCATGGTGTCGGACCACGTCGCGGTGACCCCGGACGTGGCCGAGCGGTACCCGGAGCCGTTCTACGAGCCGTTCACCACGCTGTCCTGGCTCGCCGGGACCGCCCCCGGCCTGCGGCTGGGCACGACCGTCCTCGTCCTGCCCTACCGGCACCCGCTGCTGGTGGCGCGGACGGCGAGCACCCTCGACCGGCTCAGCGGCGGCCGGTTCGTCCTGGGCGTGGGGATCGGCTGGGCGCGCCGGGAGTTCGAGGCCCTCGGCGTGCCGTTCGGCGCCCGCGGCAGACTGACCGACGAGTACCTGGCCACACTGCGGGACACCTGGGCGGGCGATTCGGGCCACCGGCCGGTACCGGTGTGGGTCGGCGGCCACAGCGAGGCGGCGCTGCGCCGGGCGGTCCGGTTCGGCGACGCCTGGCACCCGCTGCGGCTCCCCGTCGCCCGGATGCGGTCGGTCCTGGCCGAGCACCCGGTGCCGGGGTTCGCCCCCCGCATCGCCCTGCGGCTGACCACCGCGCCGGTCGACGACCCCGAACGGCCCGCCGGCGTCGGCACCCTCGACCAGGTCCTCGACGACCTGCGCCAGTTGCGCGACCTCGGGGCCGAGACCGTCGTGTTCGACCCCTACCACGGCGATCCGGAGGACACCCGCCGCCCGCGGCAGGCCTGGCGGACCCTCACCACCGTCGCCACCCACTGGAGGACCGCGTGATCACCGAAGCCGACGAGGCCCTGCTGCGCCGCGCCATCGCCCTCGCCGCCCACGCGGTCGCCCTCGGCGACGCCCCGTACGGCTCGCTGCTGGCCGGCCCGGACGGCGAGGTCCTCGCCGAGGCCCACAACACCGTCCGGCGCGACGACGACATCACGGCCCACCCCGAGCTGAAGCTCGCCCGCTGGGCCGCCCGCGAACTCACCCCGGGCGCCGCCGCGCGCACCACGCTGTACACCAGCTGCCAGCCCTGCGGCATGTGCGAAGGGGGCATCCTCCGCTCCGGCATCGGCCGGGTCGTGTACGCGCTCGCCACCGAGCAACTCGTCGAGCTCAACCCCGACTCGGGCGCCTGGCCGGCGGTGCCGACGGACGGCCCCGCCCTGCCCGAGGAGGCCCGGGCCCCGGTCGCGGCCTACTACCGGCGCACCTGACCACCGGCCCCCGCGCCGGATCCGCGACCGTCCGCCCGCACTCCGGCGAGGAATGTCAGTGGCACCGGGGACACTCGGTGGCCCGCGCCGTCGAGCAGGAGAACCCGCACATGCCGATCCACATCGCCGGCCGTCGCCGTACGGCGGCCGCGCTGACCGCCGCGTTCCCCGGCGCGGAGATCGTCGACGTCACCTCCAGGGCGCCGGACCCGTGGGTGCGGCTGAGCCCGTTCTACCCGCACGGCGGCATCCCGGTCCCCTACGGCGACGGCGCGACCAGCCAGTCCGTGGAGGGGATCTGGCAGGCCCTCAAGGTCTTCCGGGACGCCGATGTCGATCCCGCCAAGCTGCACGTCACCTCGATGAAGGGCCTCAAGCGGACGGTGCGCCGCTTCGGCCCCGTCCAGGGCCACCGGACCGGCCTGCACGGCGACCGGCTCCTGTCCTACGAGACGGCCCGCCGCCGGATCTACCTGCCGGCCTACCGATGGGTCCTCGAACACCGCGCCGCCGACCTGGTCGAGCGGCTCCGGGAGAAGGACGAGGTCGTGCTCCTGGACTACACCACCAACGGCGACGTCGCCGACCCCAGCAGCCCGCTCTCCCACGCCGCGCTCGTCCGGCTGTACGCGGAGGGCCGCTGGCCCGCCGAGGACGGCACGGACCCGCACCCCGAGTAACCCCGGGGTGAGCGGTGGGCGGTGGAGCACCGAAGCCGTGCCGCCGGAGGGTGGGCTGATGATCATTCACTGAGTAGGGTGAATCACCGGACCGTGGGCAGCCGTTCGCACGCCGCCCTCGCGCGTCCGCAGGTGACCGCCGGCGCCTGCCACGCACGAAGCAGTCCCCGCGGCCGGCCAGTGCGGCGCAGGGGACCGGAAAGTGAGCAGTAGACAGATGCAACCCACCTTCGTCCTGGTCCACGGGGCTTTCGCGAACTCCTTCTCCTTCGCGCCGCTCCAGGCCGAACTCGGCCTCCTCGGACACCGTTCCGTCGCCGTCGACCTCCCCGGCCACGGCTTCGCCGCGACGTACCCCCGGGCCTACCAGGCGCCGCAGGACCTCGAAGGCCTCGCCACCGCGCCCGGCGCCATCAAGGGCGTCACACTCGCCGACAACGTCGCGCACCTCATCGGGATACTGGAGCGGGCCAAGCGGAACGGGCCCGTCGTCCTCGTCTCCCACAGCCGCGGCGGCCTGACGGCCACGGCCGCGGCCAACCAGCGGCCCGACCTGGTCGACCGCATCGTCTACGTCTCCGCCTGGTGCCCCGTCGACCTCGACGTCAACGCCTACAACGCCGAGCCCGAGATGGCCACGGCCGACGCCGCGGGGCTGATGGCGGCGCTGGTCGGGAACCCGGCCGAACTCGGTCTGCTGCGCATCAACTTCCGCACCGCCGACCCCGGCGTCCTCGCCTCCTTCAAGGCGTCCTTCCTCGCCGACGGCACGGACGACGAGTTCATGCTCTTCCTCAACACCTTCCAGCCCGACGAGAACCTCGACACCGGCACCCCCGACGACCGGGCCCGGCCCGACACCTGGGGACGGATCCCCAAGTCGTACGTCCGGCTGGCCGAGGACGCCGGCATCCCGCTCGCCATGCAGGACCGCATGATCCGCGAGGGCGACGCGCTGACCCCGGAGAACCCCTTCGACGTCCACACGCTCCCCGGCAGCCACCTGAAGTGGCTGGTCGACCCGGCGCCGGCGGCCCGGCTCCTGGGGGACATCGCCGCGCTGCTGCCCGCCGCGTCCTGACGACGACCGGAGGCCGCCCGTCCGCGTCACCCCCGACGCGGGCGGGCGGCCTCGCGGCCCCGACCAGCTCCGGCCCCACCCCGAGGAGGACGATGAACCCCGACGCCCCGCGGAACATCCTGGAGGTCGGCTCCCCCACCGCCGCCGCCCACCCGCCGTACGACGGGGTCCGCGCCACCGACCCGGTCCGCCTGATCCCCTACAGCTGGGTGCGGCAGACCAAACCCGGCGGCACCGTCTCGGCCGTCCTCGGCACCTGGCAGGAGGGCGCCGGCCGGGTCGAGCTCACCGTGCTCCCCGACGGCACCGCGGAGGGCCGGGTCACCGGCCGGGCCGCCGTCCCGCGCCCGTCCCGCCCGCCGTTCCTGCCCGGCTGGTCCGGCGCCGACGGCACCGGGCGTCCGACCGACACCTCCCCCACCCTCCTCAACGACCCGACGCCCGCCTTCCTCGTCCAACTCGCCTTCCCCGAAGCGTGGTTCTGGGTCACCACGGGCGAGGACCTGGAGTCGGTCTACTGCCTCTCCGTATCCGACGCCTCCGCCCAGGTCCAGGACGACACCTACGGCTGGACGGTCCACCAGGGCGGCCGGTTCGCCCTCTGGGACGAGATCGAGCGGCTCCTCGCCGCCTGGCAGGAGGCCGGGCGCCCCGACCTCACCGCCGTCCGGCTCCGCGTCACGGCGGACACCCAGACGGCGTGGATTCCCGGACACCCCGCCCTGCGGTGGGAAAAGCGGTTGGTCTGACCGCGCCACCGGGCTGACAATCGCCGGATGACCGACGACCAGAGCGAGTTCCACCGGCGCCGCGCGGCCCGCATGACCTGCGAGCGCTTCCTCTCCACCGACCGCGTCCTCAGCATCCGCGAACGCCTCGCCCAACTCTCCGCCCTGGACGATCTGGACGTCCTGCCCGACTTCTACGGCAGCGGCGGGCCGGTGCGGCAGCTGGAGGAGCGGACCGCCGCACTGCTCGGAAAAGAGGACGCGGTCTTCTTCCCCACCGGGACGATGGCCCAGCAGGTCGCCCTCCGCCACCACGCCGAACGCACCGGCAACCCAGCCGTGGCGCTGCACCCGCTCAGCCACATCGAACGGCACGAGCGGCACGCCTACACCCAGCTCACCGGCCTGCGCGGCCTCTGGCCCACCACCGAACAGCGCCAGTCGACCCCCGGGGAACTCCACGCGGTCGGCGAGCCCTTCGGCTCCCTGGTCGTCGAACTCCCGCTGCGCGACCCCGGCTACCTCCTCCCCACCTGGGACGAGCTGACCGCCCTCGTCGCCGCGGCCCGCGAGACCGGCGCCCGGGTGCACTTCGACGGCGCCCGGCTCTGGAACACCACGGTCCACTTCGACAAGCGGCTCGACGAGATCGCCGCCCTCGCCGACAGCGTCTACGTGTCCTACTACAAGGACCTCGGCGGCATCAGCGGCGCCGCCCTCGCCGGCGACAAGGCCCTCACCGCCTACGCCCGCACCTGGCGCCACCGCTACGGCGGCCAGCTCTCCCAGCAGTGGCCGGCCGCCCTCGCCGCCCTCCACGGCCTGGACACCGCCCTCCCCCGCATCCCCGCCCACATCCACCACGCCGCCACCGCCCTCACCCCGGCCCTGGCCGCCCTCCCCGGCGCCCGCCTGTACCCCGAGGTGCCGCCCACCCACGAGTACCAACTCTGGCTCCCCCACCCGGCCGAGGCCCTCAACGCCGCCCACCTGGCACTGGCCGAGGAAGAGGGCATCTGGTTCGTCTCCCACTGGGAGGACGCCGCCCCCGGCCTCGCCATGGCCGAAGTCAGCCTCGGCGAACCGGCCCTGGGATGGACGGCGGACGAGGTGACGGAGGTCGGCCTGCGCTTCCTGGAGCTCGCTGCTAGGGCCTGTGTGATGTTGTGATCAGTTGGGTG
>NZ_LFVW01000462.1:0-9447 GCF_001182915.1 Kitasatospora sp. MY 5-36 | reverse complement strand
AGGCCGAGCGGCGCCCGCTCGCCCAGCGCAAGGGGCTGCTCGCCGGGATCGGCGCCGCCCTGGTCGCGCTCACCATCGGCGTCGCGTACGCGGTGACGCCCTCCGCCGAACCGCCGGCCAAGCAGGCGCAGCCGCTGCCGACGAGCACCCTGGCGCCCGCCCCGGTGGACCCGCCCACCCTGGCGACACCCGTTCCGACCACGGCGGCGCCGACCAGCGAGGCACCGAGCCCGACGCCCACCGCCACCCGCAAGCCGAGCCCGACGAAGACGGTCACCCCGCCGCCGACGGCCGCACCGACCACCGAGGCCCCGGCCGCTCCCCCCGCCCCGGCCCCCACGCCGACCGTTCCCCCGGCCCCCTCCCCGACCCCGACGCCCACCACCGCCCCGACCCCGCGCGTGCTGCAGTCCGGGATGAGCGGGCCCGACGTGACCGCCCTCCAGCAGAAACTCGCCGTCGTCGTCTGCTGGGCGAGCGTGCCGGTGACCGGGGTGTACGACGACACCACCGTGAACACCGTCGGCTACGTCCAGTGGATGTGGGCCGTCAAGGGGGACAAGCGGGGCGTCTTCGGCCCCAACACCCGTGCCGCCCTGGACGCCCACAACAGCTGCTGAGGCCGACGGGCGACACGCGGCGGACGGCGGACGACGGACGGATCAGCCGGTGATCGCCCCGAAGATGCTGATGCCCGCCAGCACCACCATGATCGCCGCCGCCACCCGGATGATCAGCTTCATCGGCACGTACTTGAGCAGCTTCTGGCCGCCCACGATGGCGATCCCGCCGACCGCGCACAGCGCCAGCCAGGAGCCGAGGCCGACGGCCAGCGGGTCGGCGTACTTGGCGGCCAGGTTGGCGGTCATGATCTGGGTCAGATCGCCGAACTCGGCGATCGCGACCACCACGAAGCTGGCCCCGGCCACCTTCCAGAAGCTGTTCGAGGACGGCTCCTTGGCCGCGTGCTCGTCCTCGTCCTCGCCGCCGTGGAACAGCAGCATCGCCGCGCCGACCAGGAACAGCAGGCCGGTGACGCCCTCCACCCAGCGGTGCGGCAGCAGCGAGAGCAGGTGCCCGGCGGCGAGCGCGAGGCCCACCTGGAGGGCGAAGGCGGCGGCGATGCCCGCGAAGACATAGCTCGCGCGGTACTTGGTGCCGAGCACCAGGCTGGCCAGCGCGGTCTTGTCCGGCAGTTCGGCCAGGAAGATGATGCCGAAGGTCAACGCGGCAACGGTGAGACTCATCAGGGGTTTTCCTCGGTCGGAGGCTGCCCGGCCGCCGCGGCTCCGTCAGGGGACGCTTCGGCCCGACAGCACTGGTCATGGTCACAGCACTGCGGCCGAAGGTCTCGCCGGCACCGTTCATCGAGCGGTGCCCCGGGCGCCGGGCCCCTGGGGGCCAGTATGTCGACGGTCCGGTGGAGGGCTACTCCCCTTCAACGGCCCCAAGCGTACCCGACGGCGTCAACCGACCCCTCTCGGAAGACCGACGAGGGCCACGACGACCCACGGTGACCTACGACGGGCCGACGGGCACAGCCCCGCCTACCGGCCGCCCCCGTCCGGCTCGACCGCGACCAGCCCGCGCCCGACCAGTTCCAGCACCACCACGATCGCCACCGATTCCACCGCCAGCAACCCGATCAGCACGAACAGCTGCACCGCCCCCGCCTGGACCGGCGAGGACCCGCCCAGCAGCATCCCGACGAACGCCCCGGGCAGGGTCACCAGGCCGACCGTCCGGGTCTGGTCCAGCGCCGGGACGAGCGAGGTCGCCGCCGCCGTCCGGCAGATCTCCAGCCGGGCGTCGCGCTCCTCGAAGCCGAGCGCCAGCGCGGCCTCCACCTCGCCGCGCCGCAGCCGCAGCTCGTCCAGGGCCCGCCGCCCGGCCAGCGAGGTCGCGCTGAGCGCGCCGCCGATCAGGATGCCCGCGACCGGGATGACGGACAGGCCCTCGGCCGGCAGCAGTCCGACGCCCAGCAGCAGGGCGAGCACCGGCAGCACCCCGGCACCGATCGGGGCGGCCGCCCAGACCCAGCCCGGGCCCGGGGTCATCCGCCGGCCGGCGGTGCGCACCGCGACCGAGAACATCACCAGCACGAACAGCGCCGACCACCAGAGCGAACCGACCACCCAGCTGATCACCGCGGCGACGGCCGCCAGCTGCACCACCGCGCGCAGCCCGGCCCGCAGGACGGCGTGCCCGTGGCCGAGCAGGCCCCGCCCGGCCACCGCGACGGCGGCCAGCAGCAGCACCGCGGTGACCACCCCGAGCACCGGGGTGACCGGCAGCAGCTGGCCGCCCGACGCCGCCAGCGGCACCGGCACCGGCATCAGATCCAGCTGGTGAACCACATCCGGTCCTGCCAGGACGACATCGGGATCACCTCCGCCGTGTACAGCGGGTAGAAGAAGGCGAAGCAGCCGACGATCGCGAGCACGACCGCCCCGGCCCCGATCGCCCCGATCCGGCGGCGCTCGGGGCTGCACCCGGCCGGGCCGAGGATCGCCCCGAGCATCTGGGCGACGGCCAGGCAGAGGAACGGCACCAGCACGACCATGTAGAAGGAGAAGATCGTCCGCTCCTGGTAGCGGAACCAGGGCAGGTAGACGGCGGCGACCGCGCACAGCACCGCGCCCGAGCGCCAGTCCCGCCGGAAGAACCAGCGCCACAGCAGGTAGACCAGCGCGAAGCAGGCCGCCCACCACAGGAACGGCGTGCCGAGGCCCAGGATCTGCGCCGCGCAGCCGCCCGAGGAGGTGCAGCCGTGCTGCCCGTACGGGATCTGCTCCCAGTACATCGAGACCGGGCGCCCGTCGACCAGCCAGGCGAAGGGGTTGGACTGGTAGGTGTGCGGGGTGCTCAGGCCGGTGTTGAAGTCGTACATCTGCGCGTGGTAGTGCCACAGGCTGCGCAGCGGCGCGGGCACCCAGCCCATCGGGACCTGCGGCAGCGGGATGCCGAGGACGCTGTCCGGGGAGAGCCCGGCGCGCCCGTCGGCCCAGTGCCGGTCGTAGCCGCCCCCGCCGTTGGCGCCGCCGCCTCCGGTGGCCAGCCAGCCGCTCCAGGCGCCGACGTACACCACCACGGCGGAGCCGACCATGGCGAGGAAGGCGGGGACGGCGTCCAGGCGCAGCATGGAGCGCCAGGGGCGGCGGGCGCCGGCCCCGCGGCGGCCGGACTGGTCCCACAGGACGGTCAGGATGCCGAAGGCGGCGAGGATCGGGGCGCCGTTCCACTTGACCGCGCAGGCGGCGCCGACGAACACCCCGGCGGCGATCCGCCAGGGGCGCCAGCCGAGCCGGACGGCGTCGGCGTCGGCATCGGCCACCCCGGCGAGCCTGGCGCGGACGTGGTCGCGGTCGACCAGCAGGCTGCCGAAGGACGCGAGCACGAAGAACATCTGGATGCCGTCGAGCAGGCCGACCCGGCTCATCACCAGCTGGAGGCCGTCCACCGCCATCAGCAGCGCGGCGGTGCAGCCGACCAGGGTGGAGCCGAAGAGACGGCGGCCGATCCGGGCGAGCATCAGCACGGCGAGGGTGCCGAGCAGGGCAGTCATGAACCGCCAGCCGAAGGGGTTGAGCCCGAACAACTGCTCGCCGGTCGCCATCACCCACTTGCCGAGCGGCGGGTGCGCGACGAACTCGGGCGCGGAGCCCAGCGCGATCGACTGCGGGACGGAGAGGATGTCGGCGTTGGCGTGGTCCGGCCAGGTGCCCTCGTAGCCCTGCTGGAGCAGCGACCAGGCGTCCTTGGGGTAGTACGTCTCGTCGAAGACGAAGGCGTTGGGGTGGCCGAGGTTCCAGAACCGCAGCAGGCCGGCGAAGAGCGCGACGGCGATCGGTCCGAGCCAGCCGGAGCGGTCGGCCGCCCAGCGGACCAGGCCCCCGCGCGGGGCCGGGGCCGGGGCGGCGGAGGTCGGGGCCGCCGGTGGGTGCGTGAGCGCCGCTTGCGTCATAGCCTCGCCGATTTCGCCTGTCTGCTCTGCCCGGGGCCTGGCTCCGCCCGGGTCGCGCCGCGCCCGCCGGGGCCGGGCGGTCAACAGCCACTGACACTATGTGGCGGTGCCCGCGAAGCCAAGCGCGACGGGCGCCGACCAGGTGACCTGGTCGGCGCCCGTGACGAACACCCGTGCGGGCCGTTCCGCTACGCGGCGGTCTGCAGTTCCCGGACCGGGACGGCGTGGACCACGGCCGGGGCCGCGTTGTCCTGCTCCGGCGTGAGGTACGGGCGCAGCCGCAGCGCCAGGACGACGATCAGCACCGTGGAGCCCGCCATGGCCGCCAGGTAGAGCGGCCAGGCGCCGGAGCCGACCAGCAGCACGCCGACGGCGGGGCCGACCGCGATCGCGATCTGCTTCACCAGGGAGTACCCGGCGTTGTAGGTGCCGAGCAGCCGGGCCGGGGCGAGGTCCGCGACGATCGGGCCCATGGTGGGCGCGAGCAGCGACTCGCCGACGCCGAAGAGGGCGTAGATCGAGACGATGGCGACCGTGGCGGCCATGGTCTCCGTCCGGATCAGGCCGGCCACCAGGGCCATCGCCCAGGCGCCGAGCCAGACCACGCCGGCCGCGGCCATCGCGGTGGTGCGGCGGCGGCGCGCGGTGATCCGCACCATGAACATCTGCAGCACCACGATGGTCAGCGCGTTGGCGCCGATCGCGAAGCCCAGGGTGGAGGGCGCGGTGCCGACGGTGGAGGTGGCGAAGGCCGCGACACCGGACTCGAACTGGCCGTAGCAGGTGAAGAAGATCAGCCCGGCGAGCAGGCAGAGCCGCAGCATCGCCTTGTCGGCGACCAGCGCGCGCAGGCCGGTCGGGCCGTCGGCCTTCTCGTGGACGGCGGTCAGCTGGACCTTGGATATCCGGGCGGTGCCGGTGACCAGGGCGAGGCCGAGGAACGTCGCCGCCTCGATGGTGAACAGCCGGGTGAGGCTGGCCGGGTCGGACACGTTCACGATCTGCCCGCCGACCAGCGCACCGATGCCCATGCCCAGGTTGACCAGGGTGAACTGGAGCGCGAAGGCACGCGAGCGGGTGGCGGCCGTGGAGCAGCGGACGATCATCGTGGCGAGCGCCGGCTGGCAGGTGGTGACACCCGCGCCGAACAGGAAGGCGGAGACCAGCAGGGCCGGGGTGCCGGTGGCGTGGCCGAAGGCGAACGCGCCGGTGGCGGCGAGCGCCGTACCGGCCAGCAGCACCGGGCGGGGGCCGTACTTGTCGATGCCGCGGCCGATGAACGGGAGGACGGCGAGGGCCGCCAGCGCGAAGAGGGTGAACACCATCCAGGCGACCATCGACCCCAGCCCGCGCACCTGGTCCACGTACACGAACATGTACGGCATCGTGAACCCGCTGCCGAACGCACTGAGTGCGTTGCCGATCTGGACGCGGCGCAGCGGGCCGCCCGCTCCACGCCGCTGCCTCTGCTGCTTCACCGTGCCGGTCACCGTGCACATCCCTTCCTGGTTTCAACTGGATACTCTTAAGTCCAGAAGATTTCAGAGCTAAAGTTTGACGAGATAAAGTCTTAGCACCGGAAGAGTGCGGAGTCAAAGGCTTAAGGGGTGCACGCTCGTGCGACACTGGTCCGCATGACTACGGACAAGCCGCGGCCGGCCACTGACAAGCCCGCCCCGGCCACCCCCCTGGAGTTCGGCATCGCCGAGCAAGTGGCCCTCTACCAGCGGGAGTTCCCCACGGTCGACCCCCAGGTGGAGACCATCGTGCAGACCCTCAACCGGGTCTCCCGGCGGATGGGCGTGGCGTACGACCGCCAGCTGACTGTGCTCGGAATCACCTCCGCCGAGTGGGAGGTGCTCAAGGCCCTGGTGGTCGCCGGCAGCCCGTACCAGCTGGGGCCGGGCGAGCTGGCCAAGCGGCTCGGGCTCACCCCGGCGGCGATGACGCACCGGATCGACCGGATGGTCGCCGACGGCCTGGTCACCCGGGAGCGGGACGAGAACAACCGGGTGCGGGTGATCATCGAGCTGACCGAGACCGGCCGGGACAAGTGGCTGGAGTCGATGCGGATGGCGGCGGTGTTCGAGGAGGAGCTGCTCCAGGACGTCGCGGGCGAGGACCGCGCCGCACTCTCCGCGATGCTGGGCCGGATGCTGCGGCGGATCGAGGAGAGCCGGCCGGACGCCCCCGGCCGCACCCCCGGCCAGGCGTAGCCCGGCACTGGGAACACAAAGGAGCCCGGGGCCGGGAACGCGGAGGATCCCGGCCCGCCGGATAGTCGTTAGCTTCCAACCCTTCTATATGACAATCTGCCTGGCTCTGGAATGATCCTGATGCTCCGTTACCGATTGGGCTCCACCATGCAGATCAAGCGCACCTCCGCCCTGCTCGCCGCCGTCGTCGCGGCCGGACTGGGGCTCACCGCCTGCAACGGCGACGGTTCGTCCACCGCCGCCCCGAGCACCGCCGCGAGCACCCCCGCGGCGGCCGCTCCGACGACCCCGGCCGCCGCATCCTCCGCCCCGGTGTCCGCGCCCTCCGCCCCGGCGACCGGTGCCCCGGCCGCCACTCCGTCCGCTCCGGCGGCGGGCGGGACCGCACCCGCCACCGCGGTCCAGAACGGCAAGACCAGGCCCGCCGACCTTCCCGCCGACATCCCGCTCCCCACCGGGAAGATCACCACGGTCAACGGCGCTACCGGCGGCTACCTCATCACCTGCGAGGCCGCCGACGGCGACCTCGCCGCGTACCAGGCGGCGCTCAAGGCCGCCGGCTTCGAGGTGTCCCCGGTGGGCGACGGTTCGGTCCTCGCCGAGAAGGGCGAGAGCAACCTGCTGATCACCAGCTCGTCGACCACGATCACGGTCACCTACGCCAAGATCTGAGCGGCCCGACACAGCGGGCGGCCCCGGACGAGGTCCTTCCTCGTCCGGGGCCGCCCGCGTGCGGTGCGAGGGTCCGTCAGGCCCCTCGGTCAGTCGGTGGTGCGGGTCTCAGCAGGGGCCGTTGTCGGTCCAGACGCCCCACTGGCCGCTCTGGCTCGGGTCGTCGCCCTTGGTCCACCACTTGTTGGTGTAGTAGTGGCCCTTCCACGAGACCTTGGTGCCGCCGGCCGCGTAGGTGGTGTTCGCGTCCCAGCTCGGGGCGGCCGGGCAGGAGGCCGGCGTGGTCGGGGTGCCGGTCGGGGTCCCGGTCGGCGTGCCCGTGGGGGTCCCGGTCGGGGTGCCGGTCGGCGTGCCGGTGGGGGTGCCGGTGGAGGTCGGGGTCGGCGTGCCGGTCGGCGGGGCCGGGCAGGCGGACGCGGAGCCGTTGGTGGCGCTCACCATCTTGTCGAACAGGGCGGTCTTGGTGCCCAGGTCGTACAGCGAGAAGGCGAAGGCGCCGCCGAGGCCGTTGCAGTGCGCGTAGTCGAGCTTGGCCTGGATCGACTTGGCGTCCTCACCGCTCCAGAAGGTGTTGCCGTCGTAGAAGTACGTGGCCTGGGCCGCGTCGTCCCAGAAGGTCTTGGACGGGTTGTCGACGAAGCCCGCGAGCTCCTTGAACATCTGGATGCCGGGGACGTTGCCGGACATCGCCGCGCCGGCCGCCGGCTGGGTGGCGGGCTGGTACAGGCCGTGCTTGCCGTTGTCCTTCACGCCGGTCCAGCCGCGGTAGTAGAACGGCACACCCATGTTGATCTTGTTGGCGGGGAAGCCGCCGGGGATGCCGTACTCCTTGTCGCCGACCGTCCACGCCTTGATGGCGTTGTCGATGGAGTACTTGCCGTTGCCCGGCTTGGCCGGGGTCGACGGGTCGTCCGGGGTCGAGTAGAGCGCGGCCTGGTGGTTGGTCGGCCCCTGGGCGTCCCAGCCGCCGTGCATGTCGTAGGTCATGACGTCGAGGAAGGTCAGGTACTGACCGATCTTGTCGGTCTCGACGTTCATGATCTTGTCCTGGCCGGCGCCGACCGCCGCCGCCAGGGCGTAGGTCTTCTTGTCGGCCGCGCCCTGCGCGTCCAGCTGGGTGCGGAACTCCTTCAGCAGCGCGGTGAAGTTCTGCTTGTCCGCCGGGCTGGAGATGTTGCCGGTGTGGCCGCCGCCGCCCGGGTACTCCCAGTCGATGTCGATGCCGTCGAAGACGCCGGCCGCCGAGCCCGGGCCGCCGAAGCCGGCGTCGGCGGGCAGGTTGCCCTTGATGAACATGTCGATGCAGGACGACACCAGGTGCTTGCGCGAGGCGTCCGTGGCGGAGGCCGGCGAGAAGTACTTGGAGTAGGTCCAACCGCCCAGCGAGAGCAGGACCTTGAGGTTCGGGTTCTTCGCCTTCAGCTTCTTCAGCTGGTTGAAGTTGCCCGCGATCGGCTGGTTCCAGACGTCGCCGACGCCGTCGACCGAGATGTCCGCGCCGAAGCTCTTCTGGTAGTCGGCGAACGCGTCGGCGGCGCCGTCACCCGCGTTGGGGTTGTTGTCGTTCGTGTCCGCGGCCTTGGTGGCCTCGAAACACCCCAGGTCGGTCGGGTGGATGTTGGCGAAGTCGTAGATCAGGTAGTCCAGCTTCCCGGCGACGCCGGTGTCCTGGATCGTCTTGGGGTAGTACGCGTTCGCGTAGACCGACCACTGGTCGTAGTAGGCGACCTTGATGCCGCCGCTGGTGGCGGGCGCGCCGGTGGAGTTGGTGGTCGCGGCGTTGGCCGCGGCGCCGCCGGTCAGCGCGAGACCGGCGCCGAGCAGCAGGGAGGCGGTGGTGCCGGCCGCGATGGCGGCCAGGCTCTTGGGACGGCGTCGGCGGCCGCCCTGCGGAGCCGGGGTCCCGGCCCTTTCAATGCGTGAGCGCAGCATGGGTGCGTGACTCCTGGTTGTGGGGGTACCCGCCGTCCCGGGGGCGCGCGTCCGGGGTGGGGCCGGACGACCGGGACATGACAGGCATGGGTGGGGAATCGAGCGGATCAGACCATGACGGACTACCGGGATGTGCCGAACCGGCGCCGGCAGCACGAGGCCGCCGGCGCCGGTTCAGGGGCTCCCTGCACCTGGGCAATAAAAATGGACTAGACCAACTCGCCCGTCAAGGGGTGCTGTTGGGCCTTGAGCCCCGCTTAAGGTTCCGCACCCGCGCTGAGCTGGGCGGCCGGGTCCAGACTCAATAGCGGACGGCGTTGGCCACCTCGGCCTTGACCGTGCCGGACAGGTCCCGGTTGGCGTGCCCGGTGGCCTGGGCGCTCTGCCCGGCGGCCACGTCCTGGACGGTCACCGCGGTCGCGTCCAGCACCTTGCCGGACTCGTCGGTGAAGTCCAGCTGGATCACGTACCGGTACGACTGCTGCCCGTGGTTGGTGACGGTCAGCGACACCTGCGGCTTGCCGTCCGAACCGGTGCTCACCGCCCCGACCGCGACGTCCCCCTTGGCGTCCAGCCCGCCCTTGATCCCGGCGACGGCCGAGGAGGCCGCCGACACCGCCGCCGAGGCCTGCGCCTCCGCCGAGGCGATCGCCGCACCCGCCC
>NZ_LFVW01000461.1:0-9448 GCF_001182915.1 Kitasatospora sp. MY 5-36 | reverse complement strand
TACTTGCTGGCGAGTTCCTTGTCGGCGGCCGGATCGGAGGTGAGCAGCCGGTGGTCGAGCGCGCGGTCGTCCGCGGCCAGCTCGCCGAGCGGGCCGGAGAAGCGGACCCGTCCGGTCGCCAGGATGGTGACCTCGTCGCAGAGCGCCTCCAGGTCGTCCATCCGGTGGCTGGAGAGCACCACGGTCACGCCGTCGGCGGCGAGCCGGCGCAGCGCCCCGTGCACGTGCTGCTTGCCCGCCGGGTCCAGGCCGTTGGACGGCTCGTCGAGCACCAGCAGCCGGGGTTCGGTGAGCAGCGCCGCGGCCAGTCCGAGGCGCTGCCGCATGCCGAGCGAGAAGCCCCGCACCCGGTCGTCGGCGACGTCGCTGAGCCCGACCTCGGCCAGCACCTCGTCGATCCGGCGGGCCCGGCCGTCCTGCCCGCGCAGCGTCGCCAGCGCGGCCAGGTTCCGCCGTGCGGTCAGCGACGGGTAGAGCCCGGGCCCGTCCACGAAGCCGGCCACCCCGGGCGGCGCGGGCCGGGCCCGGCCGACCGGTCTGCCCAGCACCTCCAGGTCGCCCTCGTCGGCGGCGGCCAGTCCGAGCAGCAGCCCGAGCAGCGTGGTCTTCCCGGCGCCATTGGGCCCGGCCAGTCCGTGGATCCGCCCGGGCGCGAGCTCCAGTCCGACGGCGTCGAGCGCGACGACGTCGCCGAAACACTTCGTCAGTGCCCGTGCGCGTACGGCAGGTTGGTTTTCCGTCATGGCTCCTTCTCGCGGTTCCCCAGGGAACCTAGGGGGTTGACCGGGCGCCGTCAGGTGCGCCCGGTTGAACTCCGGCGGAACAGCAGCAGCCCGCGCCGTGGCGGTCCTGCGAGCTTCCTACGGGTGCACCGGGTGGAAACCTTCACATGAAAACGGATATCGTTTCGCTGGCCAGGCAGGATCCGCCGGACCCGTGCCGGACCGGTTGCGGAGCCTGATGAACATGACAAACATTGGCGGAAGGCGAAGCCTCGAATGCGCACGGACACGGCGGGAGTCGGGATGCGAGTGGACGCCGCTCTGGCCGGGACCTGGGTGGACCGCTGGGAGCGCCAGCAGGAGCGGTACGCGGTGGAGCGCGAGGAGCGGTTCACCGTCATCGCCGACGTACTGGAACAGACCGTCGGCCACCGCGCGCGGCCGCTCGTCGCGGACCTCGGCAGCGGCCCCGGCTCGCTGTCGGCGCGGGTCGCGGCCCGCCTGCCGCACGCCGAGATCATCGCGGTCGACATCGACCCGCTGCTGCTCGCCCTCGGCCGCGCCCGGCACCCCCGGGTGGCGCGCTGGGTCGAGACCCTGATCGGCCGCCCCGGCTGGATCGGGGACCTCGCCCTCGACCGCCCGCTGGACGCCGTGGTGTCCACCACCGCGCTGCACTACCCGCCGCCGGACGCCCTGCTCGGAATCTACCGCGACCTCGCCGGCGCGCTGCGGCCCGGCGGCGTCCTGGTCAACGGCGACCACCTCATCCCCGAGGAGCCGCCGCTCGCCGAACTCGCCCTCGCGATCGGCCGCCGCCGCGCCCAGCGCAAGGGCACCGGCGCCGCCGAGGACTGGTCCCAGTGGTGGGCCGCGGCCGGGCGGGTCCCCGAGTTCGCCGACCTGCTGACGGCCCGTGAGCGGCAGCTGCCCCCGACCGACGGCCCCGGCAACGGCCTGTCGGCCGCCCGGCACGGCGAGCTGCTGCGGGAGGCCGGCTTCCGCCAGGCCGGACCGGTGTGGCAGTACGGCACCAGCTCCGTCCTGGTGGCCCTGCGCTGACCCCGCCCCAACCTCCGTTGCGGGAAGCCGGGTTCCGCATGGGCACAGTCTTTGCGAGGGCGTGACAGAAAGCGCCCTGTTGATCACCCAGGGAAACAGTTACCGTTTCCCTCGGTCGCCGACGTCCCTGCCGCGCACGCCTCACGCCGACTTCTCACGGAGAGCTGGTTTCGCATGCGGTCCTCACCGCTGTATCTCGAACCACGGTTGGAGCCCCCGCTCCGGTCCCTCCTGGCGGAACGCGACCTCCTGCACACCCTGACCGACGCGCTGGGCTCCCCCCTCAACCTGCTCCTGCCCGAGCAGATCGCGGACAACCTGGCACGCTTCCGGGCCGTCTACCGCAAGCACCGCCTCACCGGCCGGATCCACTTCGCCCACAAGGCGAACCGCTCCAGCGCCCTGGTCCGCCGGCTCGCCGCCACCGACGCCGGACTGGACGTCGCCTCGCTCGCCGAGCTCCAGCACGTGCTCGGGGCCGGCTGCCCGCCCGAGCGGATCATGGCGACCGGCCCGAAGAACCGCGAGTACCTCTGGCTGGCGGCCCGCACCGGCGCCACCGTCCACCTGGACTCCCGCGCCGAACTCGACGCCCTGGCCGGCCTCGTACGCGCGCACGCCCTGCCCCCGGTGCCCGTCATGCCGCGGCTGTCGGGCTTCCGGGCGCCGGGCACCACGGTGCTCACCCGGCCGAGCCGGTTCGGCACCGACGTCGCCGAACTCGACGGCCTGCTCGACGCGTTGGAGCGCCACCGGGACGCCGTCGAGACCACCGGCGTCGCCTACCACCTGGACACCACCGGCGTGCCGGAGAAGGCCGTCGCCCTGGAAACCTGCGTCACGGTGCTGAACGAGTGCCGGCGCCGGGGCCTGAACCCCCGCACCATCGACATCGGCGGCGGGTTCGGCGTCAGCTACCTGGCGGACGCCGCCCAGTGGGAGCGGTACACCAGCGAGCTGACCGACGCCGTCCTCGGCCGGCGCCCCGCCCTCACCTGGCAGGGCCACGGCTACGGGCTGCGCGCCGAGTCCGGCCGGCTGCGCGGAGCCCTCGGCCTCTACCCGGCGCACCGCCCGGTGGCCGCCGAGGCCTACCTGGACGAGCTGCTCTCGACCCCGGCACCCACGCTCGGCCGGCCGCTCGGCACACTGCTGCTGGAGAACCTCTACGACCTGGCGGTGGAGCCCGGCCGGGCGCTGGCCGACCAGTGCGGGGCGACGCTCGCCCGCGTCCTGGAGGTCCGGCAGACCCCGGCCGGCGAGCGCCTGGTGCGGCTGGAGATGAACGCGCGGGACGTGGGCCTGGAGGAGCACGGGGTGCTGATGGACCCGCTGCTGGTCCCGCGCCCCGGCGCCCCGGCCGCACCGGACGGCTCGGAGGGCCCGGACTCGCCGGACGGCCCGGTCGGGGTGTACCTGATCGGCAACCTCTGCCTGGAGACCGACCTGATCACCCGCCGGACGGTCTTCCTGCCCCGCCTCCCCGCCCCCGGCGACCTGCTCGCCTTCGCCAACACCGCGGGCTACCTGATGGACTTCAGCGCCGGCTCGGCGCTGCGCCAGCCCGTCGCGCGCAAGGTCGCCGCGTACCGGCAGGACGGCGCCTGGCGGTGGAGCCTGGACGAGCAGTACTGGCCCGTCGACGTGACGGCGGGCGCGGAACACCGGGGGGACGGACACGCATGAGGTACGACAGCATCACCGACGCCATAGGCAACACCCCGCTGGTCCGGATCGACCCGGCGGTCACCGGCCTGCGGCACATCGACCTGTACGCCAAGCTGGAACTGCTCAACCCCTTCGGCTCGGTCAAGGACCGCGCCGCCTGGAACATGACCCGCGAGGCGATCCCCGGCGCCGTCGAGCGCGGCGACACCGTCGTGGAACTGTCGAGCGGCAACACCGCCAAGGCGCTCGCGCTGATCGCCGGCCTGCACGGACTGCCGTTCAAGAGCGTCACCAACCGGATGCGGGTCCCCGAGATCAAGGACCTGCTCCTGCTGCTCGGCGCGGAGATCGAGGAGCTGCCCGGCCGCACCGAGTGCCTCGACCCGACCGACACCGACGACCCGCTCACCCGCATCCACCGGATGCTCTCCGAGGCGGAGTCCGGCTACCTGCACACCGACCAGTACTACAGCCGGCTCAACCTCGACGCCCACCTCACCGGCACCGGCCCCGAGATCGTCCGGGACCTCGACGGCCGCGCCCCGGACCACTTCATCGCCTGCGTCGGCACCGCCGGCTCCTCCACCGGCGTGGCGGCCGTGCTGCGCGCCCACGACCCGGCCGTCGACGTGCTCGGACTGGTCGCCCACAAGTCCGACTTCATCCCGGGCATCCGCACCATCGACGAGGTGCACGAGGTCGGGCTGTTCGACCCCGCCACCTACGACACCATCGCGACGGTGACCGCCGACCAGGCCATCGACGGCATGCTCACCCTGGTGCGCCGCTGCGGCCTGCCGGCCGGCCCGACCGGCGGCGGCGCCTTCTTCGGCGCGCTGCGCCACCTCCGCTCCGTGGACGAGGAGTTGACACAGCGGGGCTCGGGCGAGCGGCGCACCGCCGTGTTCATCGTCTGCGACCGGGTGGAGAGCTACCTGAGCTACATCCGCAAACGGCGGCCCGAACTGTTCAACCAGCCCGCCCGGCCGAACACGGTGGCCACCGTGACACCGGCCGAACTGGCCGCCGCCCGGGTCGTCGAGGTCGACGCCGCCCGGAAGTGGATCGCCGAGGAGCGGCCGCTGGTGGTCGACCTGCGCGGACCGGCCGCGTACGCGGCGCTGCACATCGAGGGCTCGGTCAACATCGTCGACGAGCTGTTCGACGAACTCCTGCACGGCGGGCTGCCGTTCGGCACCCGGCAGCCGGTGCTGCTGGCCTGCCCGGTCGGCGAGAAGTCGGCCGTCTACGCGGCGCTGCTCACCCGGATGGGACACCGGGACGCGCGCAGCCTGGCCGGCGGCGTCATCGCCTGGCGCGACGCGGGCGCGCCGCTGGTCCGGGACTGAGCGGGGCCGGCCATGACCACCCCCGACGAAACCCTCGGCGAACTCCACGACTGGCACCGCGCGTTGCGGGACCAGTTCCCCATCGTCACCGGCCACCCCGACCAGGCGTACCTGGACAGCGCGGCCACCTCGCAGAAGCCCCGGGCGGTGCTCGACACCGTCCAGCGCTACCTGACCACCGCCAACGCCAACGCCGGCCGCGGCACCTACACCTGGGCCAACGCCACCACCGCGCTGGTCGACCGCACCCGTACCCGGGTCGCCCGCTTCCTCGGCGACCCGGCCCCCCGGCAGCGCTCCGGCGTCCACTTCGTCAGCGGCGCGACCGAAGGGCTGCGCGCGGTGGCCCGGGACTGGCTCCCCCACCACCTGCGGGACGGCGACGAGATCATCGTGCCCTTCGCCGACCACGAGGCCAACGCGCTGCCCTGGCTGGAGGCCCGGCAGCTGCTGGCCGACCGGGGCGTGCGCGTCACGGTGCGCGAACTGCCGTACGACCCGGCCTCCCAGGACTACGACCACCGGGCGCTGGCCCGGCTCGTCACCGAACGCACGGCGTTCGTCGCCGCCACCCACGTGCACCACGTGTACGGCGCCGACATGAACGTCCACCGCATCCGGGCCGCGGTCGGGCCCGAGGTGCCGATCTGCCTGGACGCCGCGCAGAGCGTCGGCCACCTGCCGGTGGACGTCGGCACCCTGGACGTCGACTTCGTGGTCTTCTCCGGGCACAAGGCGCTGGCCCTGCCCGGCACCGGCGCGGTGTGGGCCCGCAACACCCGGGGCCCGGCCTTCACCCCCGGCGGCTGGGCCGGCACGCCCAACACCGCCGGGATCGCCAGCCTGGAGGCCGCCCTGGACTGGCTCGACGCCGCCGGGCCGGACCGCATCCGACGGTGGAACAGCGCGCTGGCCGCCCGGCTCACCGACGGGCTGCGGACCCTGGCCCCGTACGAGGTCCTCGGCTGCCAGCGGAGCCTGGCCGCCGACTCCGAGGTCCAGCGGCGCGAGGGCATCGTCACCTTCCGGCACCGCGGCATCGGCTCCAACGACCTGGGCTTCATCCTCGCCAGCCACGGCCTGATGGTGCGCGCCGACGGCCACTGCCAGGCGCGGGCCGGCGAGAGCGAGAGCTCGGTGCGGGTCAGCCTGCACGTCTACAACTCCCCGGAGGAGGTCGACCTGCTGCTCTCCGTGCTGCGCGGGCTGTAGCGGCCTCGGTGCCCCCGAGTGACTTCGGTGGCTCCGTACCGTGCCGGCGGCGGGGCCGATCCGCCCCGCCGCCGGCACACCGCTGCCCCGGGCTCAGCGCAGGCCGGCGAAGAGGTCGTTCTCCGGGAGGGCCGCGCCGGTGGTGTCCCTGACCCGGACGAAGGTCTCCACGCCCATCAGCTCGGTGAACCGCTCCTTGCCCATCCGCAGGAAGAAGATGTTGTCCCCCTGGCTGGCGTGCGCGGCCAGGGCGTCGAACTTCCGGCCGCCGAAGGCGGTGGTGTCCACCCAGGTGCTGATCTCCTCGTCCGGCAGGCCGATCTCGGGCAGCTCGGCGGCCTCCACCGGCTCCACCGGCTCCGTCTGCTCCCCGTCGGAGCCGGACTCCCGCATGACCTCCCCGAACCGCCGCACCGCCGAGTGCGGCACCGTCGTCCAGTAGACCTTCGGCGACAGGTCGACCAGTTCCAGCGCCGCCACCGTGATGCGGTGGGCCTGGATGTGGTCGGGGTGGCCGTAGAACCCGTTCTCGTCGTAGGTGACGACCACGTCGGGCTGGTAGTGCCGCATCAGTTCGGCGAGCCGGGCGGCACCGTCCGCCACCGGCGTGTTCCAGAACGAGCCGGGCGCGTCGTTGCTCTCCCAGCCCATCATCCCGGAGTCGGCGTACTCCAGCAGCTCCAGGTGGCCGACCTCCAACACCTCGCAGCTGGCCTCCAGTTCCTTCCTGCGCATCACGGCGACGGCCGCCGGGTCGTGCCCGTCCTCGCCGGGCTTGACCCCTCCCGGGCCGTCGCCGCACCTGCCGTCCGTACACGTCACGAGCACCGTACGGATGCCCTCCGCCGCGTACCGGGCCAGCACACCCCCGGTCCCGCTCGCCTCGTCGTCGGGGTGGGCGTGCACTGCCATCAGCGTCAAAGGCCGGTCAGCCATGGAAATCCATCCTCAGATCCGAACAGTTCTCGCCCCAGTCTGCGTCACACGGACGGGTGACCGCTGCCAATATCCGGTGCGGCGGCGGCCGCCCGGCGGCCGGGGTGACGGGCCGGGGCGCGACGGTTCTCCTACGATCGAGGCGACAGCGGACCCCAGGGACGGGCAGGTTCCCATGACCGACGACAGCACCAGCGGGATCGACCGGTCGAAGCCGAGCATCGCCCGGGTCTACGACTACCTGCTCGGCGGCACGGACAACTTCGCCGTCGACCGCGAGGTCGGCGACTTCTTCCTCCGCGAGCTGCCCGGCTCGGTGGCCTTGCCGTTCGCCAACCGGCAGGCGCTGATCCGCGCCGTGGGCGCCATGGCGGGCGACGGCGTCCGCCAGTTCGTCGACCTGGGCAGCGGCCTGCCCACCGCCGACAACGTGCACCAGGCCGCCCGGCGGCACGACGCCGGCGCCCGCGTCGTCTACGTCGACAACGATCCGACCGTGCTCGCCCACGGCCGTGCCCTGCTGGCCGCCGACCCCCGCACCACGCTGGTCCGGGCGGACCTGCGCGAGCCGGAGGAGATCCGCCGCCATCCCGAGGTGCGGCGGCTGATCGACTTCGACGAGCCGGTGGGGGTCGTCTTCAGCGCCGTCCTGCACCACCTCGACGACGCCGAGCGGCCCGCCGACCTGGTGCGCTGGTGGGTGGACCGGGTGCCCTCGGGCAGCCTGGTCTACGTCTCCCACTTCCGCTCCGTCGGGACCTCCGGCGGGACCGAGGAGCGCCGGCGCGCGGAACGGAAGCTGCGGGAGAGCTTCGGCCGCGGCCGCTGGCGCACCGACGAGGAGATCCTCGGCCTGCTCGACGGCCTCGACCTGCTCGAACCCGGGCTGGTGCCCTGCCCGCTGTGGCGTCCGGAGCCCGCCGGCACCGGCGGGGTGCCGGCGGGCGAGGGCGACCTGTCGGTGTGGGAGCGGCTGATCTCCTGCGCGCTGGCCCGCAAGCCCTGAGCGGCGGCGGGTCAGGACAGGTAGTCCTCCAGTCCGCCGTCGCGCCGGGTGTCCAGGGTGACGCAGTGGAAGCCGCCGCCGAGCACCCGGGAGTGCCGCAGCCGGTGCGGCAGGACGGTGATCCCGGCGTGCTCCAGCAGCTTGATCAGGCCCTCCTGCTCGGACTCGACGATCGCCGTGTCCGGGGAGACCATCAGCAGGTTCATGCTGATCCAGCTCTCGCTGAGCGCGTGCTCGGGCGCGTCGCCGGTGGGCTCGGCCGGCGGGCACCACAGGACGTCCCAGCCCTTCAGCGGCTCCGGGACGGTCTCCGGGCTGATCCGCTCGGGGTTGAGCAGCACCAGGCCCGGGCGCAGCAGCGCGATGGTGCTGTCGATGTGGGTGTAGCCGTAGATGTCGCGCAGCGGGTGCAGCCGCAGGCCGCCGTCGCCGAGCAGGCCGAGGGTGGACTCCAGCCACCGCAGGCCGAGTTCGTTGCCGCTGCGGGAGACCTGGTAGAACACGTCCCGGCCGAGCCGCAGCACGTTCGCGGCGTCGAAGACCGGCTCGGCCTCGCCCAGCAGCGGGAGGCCGGCCTCGTCGAACTCGAAGAGTTCGTCGCCCAGTTGCGGCCGGGGGGCGGCCAGCCAGCGCGCGCCGCGGCGCAGGTAGTCCTGGAAGAGTCCGCGCAGGCCGAAGGCCTCGAAGTAGCGCTGCCGCATCGGGCTCGCCACCTCGATCAGCGTCTCGCCGACGACCAGGGTCAGGTCCCGCGGACAGTAGGAGTGGAAGCCGCCGTCGGCGTTCCAGAGCGGGGAGGCGAACTCGGCCGCGTGGTCGACCGGATCGGGCCGGTGGACGGTGACGCCGAGGCCGCGCAGGGTGGCCACCAGGTCGTCCAGGTCCTCCTCGGTCTCCTCCACGACCTGCCGCGAGTAGGGGCCGGCCTCGATCGAGGCGAGATCGGCGGCGTTGGTCTTCGGGAAGCAGGACAGCCAGGAAGACGGCTCGGTCTGCTCGGGCAGCCGGGCGCCGACGGCGGTCCCGACCACGATCTCCCGCAGTGTGGTGAACTCGTCCCAGCTCTGGACCGGACGGGCCGAATCGGACATGACTCTCCCTTGACACGGGTTTGGGGGAAACACGGAGACGACGGCGGAGGCGACGGCCTGGAACCGTGCGGACGGATGCGCCGAACCGGCTCCGGCCGGCCGCGGCGTACGGGAAATCACCGGCAGGGCAACCGAGTTCGCCGCTACGAAGGGCCGGGATCGATCGTCAAGCTACCCGGACGACCGACGGCGACGCAAGGACCGTGATCGGCACCGGGAACACCCCGCCGACCGGCCGCCCGTTGTTCGACCCGCTTCCTCCGACGCTGATCAACACCGGTGGGAGGCGCCGCGCCCCGGACCGGCGCTCACCACCGCCAGGCCCGGCGGATCCGGCTCCCGCCCGCCAGGGCCAGCAGCGCCCCGCCCGCCGCGGCGACCCCGGCCACCGCCAGGTTCTGG
>NZ_LFVW01000460.1:0-9465 GCF_001182915.1 Kitasatospora sp. MY 5-36 | reverse complement strand
CGCTGATCCGGCCACCGGCCGCTCCGGTGTCGCGCCCGTCCTCCGGTCCACCGCCGTGCCTCCCGCCCTGCCTCCCGCCCGGCCCGAGCGGGAGCAGCAGGACGCGGCCGAGCAGCCCGACCGAACCGTCCAGCGCCGTGGCGAGGGCCCGGGCGGCGCCCGGCAGGTGCCGCAGCTCCCAGAGCGTCTCGACGGTGCCCCAGGCGCCCTCGCGGGCGGCCCCGACCGACCAGGCGCCGAGCAGGTGGGTGAGCGGCTCGGCGCGCTCCAGCAGGTCGGGTCCGGGCATCAGCTGCTCCCGGACGGCCGTCTCCACCTCGGCCAGCACCCGGTCGATCCGGTGGTAGTCCGGCTCGACGTCGGACGGCTGGCAGCCCCGGCGGCGGCAGGTGTCCACGACGGCCAGCGGCAGGTCGTGCTGGATGTGGGCGGCCATCCCGGCCAGCGCGAACTGCAGCGGGTGCACCCCCGGGTGGGCGCGCAGCGCGAACAGCGGCCGCCAGCAGGCGGGCGGCTCCTGCCCGGCCGCGTCGGCGGCCACGGCCCGCAGGTACCGCCCGGCGAACACCACGTCCAGCTCGGCCACCGCCGACGGGTCGGCGAAGCGCCCGCCGTCCAGCCGGTCGCGGACCGCCTCCGTCACGGTGAGGTAGAGCCGGTTGAACACCCCCACCCCGTCGGCCGGGGGCAGCCCCGCCCCGATCTCCCGCAGCCGGCCGACCACCTGCTCGACCGTCCGCGCCTCCACGACCACTGCCGTCGTACGATCCACCGCCGTGTCGGGCATGCGCCACCCTCCGATGCCGATCGTGCACTGATCGCATCATCGTGACAGCGCTGCCCGTGCCCGGGCGGATGCGGCACGCCTCCGTCGGGCCGGTGTCGCACGGTCAGGCCGGTGTCGCACGACCGGGCCGGTCCCGTCGTGACATGGCGTCGACTTGGCCAAAGCCTTGCTGGTACTTTTCCGATCCCCCACCTCCTGTCATGATCCGTGACCGTGATTAACCGTCGTACCCTGATCGCCGCGTTCGCCGCGGCCCCGGCCCTCAGCACCCTCGGCGCCGCCGTGGGCAGCACCCCCGCGAGCGCCGCCGCCGACCTGTACCCCTCCAACACGGCCCTCTACGCCAACCCGACCGTGGTCGAGGGCGTGGACTACGGCCGCCGCTACCGCCGGCACCTGGTCGACGACCAGAGCCCGCAGGGCCGTACGCCGTTCGTCCGGACCACCGTCATCGCCCCGCACGGCGGCGGCATCGAGGGCGGCACCTCCGAACTGTGCCTGGCCATCGCCGGCTACCACCCGGCCGACCTCGCCCCGGCCCCGGCCGCCGGGCCGACGCACGACTTCTGGATGTTCGAGGGCCTGCGCTCCTCCAACAACAGCGAGCTGCACGTCACCTCGACCCACTGCGACGACGGAGTGGCCCGCGCGATGTGCGCCGGCAGCCGCAACGTGCTGTCGCTGCACGGCTGCACCGCCGCCCAGGCCGGACTGGAGGCCGGCGCCCAGGCCGTGCTGGTCGGCGGCCTGAACCCCACCTTCCGCCAGTACCTGATGGAGGAGTTCGCGGCCGCGGGCATCCGGGCCGTGACCGCCTCCGGCGAGGAGGAGATCGCGGGCATCTCCCCGGAGAACATCTGCAACCGCAGCCTGCTCGGCATGGGCGCCCAGCTGGAGATGACCACCGAGCTGCGGGCCGCGATGTTCGCCCCGGGCAAGAACACCCGCACCGAGCGGGCGGCCAACACCCTGCCGCTGTTCTGGGCCTACACGACCGCGGTCCGGACCGCAATCCAGCGGCTGGAGGCGACCCAGCCCATCCTCTGACCGACCGGGGCCGCCGGCCGCGCGCGCCGCGGCCGGCGTCAGCCCAGCCCGTACTCCAGGACGTAGGTGTGGGTGCCGGACCCGTCGACGGTCAGGTGGAACTCGCCGGTGATCCCGGCCAGCTCGCCCGTGCCCGTGCCCGGCACCACGCGTATCGTCGTGCCGGTGGTGTCCCAGGCCGAGTGCTGGAGCACGAACGAGCCCTTGCGCCCGTCCAGTTCACCCGTCACGTGCTCCACCGCGACGTACGAAGCCGGGCTGCCGGAAGGGCCCGCGACGGAGAGCATCCGCACCTCGCTGGCCCCGCTCAGCCCGCCCGTGAAGGTCTTGGCGATCCGGACCCGCCCGAACGCCGCGCCCTCCCGCTCCTCCGTCTCCACCGGCTCGAACGCCGTGACCTCGAAAGACCCGCTCGCCCTGCTCCCGCTCCCCATGGCACCGTCCCCTCGTCGATCCGCGACCACCCTGCGGCCGGCTCCCCGCCGACCGTGGACCGAGCCTTGCACACACCACTGACAATCGCGGCCGGGCAGTTCTCCGGGCAGTTCTCCGGACCGCTTTCCGGACCGCCCTCCCGAGCCGTCGGCGCGGCCCGGTCACGGCTCCCAGCGGATCGCCAGCACCGCCGCGTCGTCGGCCAGGCCGGCGTCGCCGACCCAGCCGCCGACGTCCGTCAGCACGGCGTCCAGCAGGTCCGCCGGGGTGCCGCCGTGCAGTCCGGGCAGCCGCTCCGCGATCGGGTAGAACCGGCCCGCGGCGTCCCGGGCCTCCGACACGCCGTCGGTGTGCAGGAGCAGCAGGTCGCCGGGCTCCGGGTCGAACCGCCGGTCCGGGTAGCTGTCGTCGGTGAGCCCGAGCAGCCCCAGCGGCGGCGCCGGGAACGGGGGCTCCAGCTCGCTCACCCGGCCCGCGCGGCGCAGCAGCGGGGGCGGGTGGCCGCAGTTCACCAGCCGCACCGGCCCCCGGTCCGGCGCCACGTCGAGCAGCAGCGCGGTGGCGAACCGCCCCTCCTCCGACGGCCGGGCGGCCAGCGCCGCGTCCAGCCGTTCGGCGAGCCGCCCGGGGTCCGGCTCGGTCCGCGCGGCCTCCCGGAACACCCCGAGGACGTCCGCCGCCGTCTCCACCGCCGGGAGGCCGTGCCCCTGGACGTCCCCGAGCAGGATGCGCAGCCCGAAGCGGGTCTCCACCACGGCGTACAGGTCCCCGCCGATCCGGGCCTCGGCGGCCGCCGCCACGTACCGCACCGCCAGGCGCAGCGGCCCGATCCGCTCCGGCGGCGGGCGCAGCAGGGCCCGCTGGGCCGCCTCGGCCACCGTCCGGACCTGGAACAGCTCCCGCTCGCGGGCCGCCACCAGGACGACGCTGGCCGCGCTGGCCAGGGTCGAGGCCAGGACGGTGACCGGCACGCTGATCCGGACCGAGAGCGGCAGCTGCGCGTTGGCCGACTCCAGCAGGCCGACGGCGACCACCGCGGCCGCGCCGACCAGCAGCGGCACCCGGGCCCGCCGGGTGGTCGCACCGGCCAGCACCGGGGCCACCGCGAGCAGCGGCGCCAGGGTGGTCCCGGGCCCGATGGCCAGCGCGGCCACCACGGCGGCGACCAGCAGCAGGAGCGAGCCGTAGAGCAGCAGCCGGGTCCGCCTCGGCAGGTGCAGCGGCGGCACCCCGTCCGGGCCGTCGGCGGTCACGCTTCCTCCAGTGGTGCCGGCCGGTCGGTCCGGCGGATCGGTCGGTTGCTCGGTTCGGCCGGTGGGGCGGCTGGTCGGCCCGGTCGGCGGACGGTCGGAGGCCCCCGGCGTCACGAGGGCCTCCGGTCCACTTTCCCTGCCCGGCCCCGGGTCAGCACCTCGGCCGAGGGGCGCGCGCCGGCGCGCACTAGGCTGGGCCGGGAGATGAGACGCAAGAGCCGCCGCCCGGCCTCCCCCCTCCCGCAGCGCCATGGTGTGGACCCGGTCCACCTCCGGCTGCCGCTCGAAGGCCCCTGGCCGACCGTGCGGGACCACCTGGTGGACCGGCTGCCCGCCGTCCCGGCCGAGCGGATCGACGCCGCGCTGCGGGACGGCGAGATCGTCGGCGAGCAGGGCCCGATCGCCCCGGCGGAGCCGTTTCGCCCCGGCGCCCACCTGTGGTTCTACCGGGACCTCCCCGAGGAGGTGCGCGTCCCGTTCGAGCTGGTCGTGGTGCACCGCGACGAGCACCTGGTGGTGGTCGACAAGCCGCACTTCCTGGCCACCACCCCGCGCGGCCGGCACGTCACCGAGACGGCGCTGTCCCGGCTGCGGCACGCCCTCGACCTGCCCGCGCTCAGCCCCGCGCACCGCCTGGACCGGCTCACCGCGGGCCTGGCCATGTTCGTCGTCCGCCCGGAGGACCGCGGCGCCTACCAGACGCTGTTCCGGGACCGCCTGGTGCGCAAGGAGTACCAGGCCGTCGCCGGGTACGACCCGGAGCTGAGCCTGCCGCGCACCGTGCGCAGCCACATCGTCAAGGAGCGCGGGGTGATCGCCGCCCAGGAGATCGACGCGCCGCCGAACAGCGAGAGCCGGATCGACCTGCTGGAGCGCCGCGACGGCCTCGCCCGCTACCGGCTGCGGCCGCTGAGCGGGCGCACCCACCAGCTGCGGCTGCACATGTGCGGCCTCGGGCTGCCGATCCTCGGCGACCCGGTCTACCCGGTCGTGCTGCCCGAGCCCGCCGCCGACGACTTCCGCCGCCCGCTGCAACTGCTCGCCTCGACGATCGAGTTCACCGATCCGCTGACCGGCCGGGAGCGCCGCTTCGAGACCCGCCGCACACTGACCGCCTGGACCGACCCGCAGGGCTGGGCCGACGACGCCGGTCCCGGGCCCCAGGACCTCCGAACGATCTAGCTAGGGCCAACGTCCGAGCCGGTTCCCGTTCCGGTGGCCGATCCGCCGACCGGCCCGGCGGCGGGATGGTGTGCGGCATGAACGCAGGCACCAACGCAGACAACAACGCGGGCATGAGCGCGGGCATGACGAGCGCAGGCACCGGCGGGGCGCGGCGCGCAGCCGTACCGCGGAGCGCTCCCGTCGCCCTGGTCACCGGAGCCTCCCGCGGCCTCGGCCTGGCCCTCGCGCGCGCCCTCGCCGCCGACGGCTGGCAGCTGGTGATCACCGCCCGGGGAGCGGCCGAACTCGCTGCCGCCGCAGCCGATCTGGCCGCCGTCACCAGGGTCGTCGCCCTGCCCGGCTCCGTCGTCGACGACGACCACCGCGCCCACCTGGCCGGGGCCGCGGAGGAGCTCGGCGGCGCGAGCCTGCTGGTCAACAACGCCGGAACGCTCAACGGCGCCCCCGGCCCCGGCGGGCAACCGCTGCCCCGGCTGGCCGACTTCCCGCTGCCGGGCCTGCTGGAGACCTTCGAGGTCAACACGTTCGCCCCGATCGCCCTCACCCAGCTCGTGCTGCCCCAGCTGCGTGCCCACGCCGGCGCCGTCCTCAACGTCAGTTCCGAGGCCGCCGTGGTGCCCTACCGCGGCTGGGGCGGTTACGGTGCCAGCAAGGCCGCGTTGGACCTCGCCGGTGACGTACTCGCCCGGGAGGAACCGGAGTTGCGGGTCTGGTCGGTGGACCCGGGCAGCATGCACACCCGGATGCTCCAGGAGGCCGGCCCCGGCGAGGACGTCTCCGGCGCGCCGCTGCCCGAGCGGGTGGCACCGGCCCTGCTCGGCCTGCTCCGCGACCGCAGGCCCTCCGGCCGCTACCGCGCCGAGGACCTGGCCGGCCGCTGACGACACCCCCCGATCTCGGTGTCCAGCCCCAACTCGCCGCCCGCGCACCGGCCGAGAGGCGCGGTGCGACAGCCGCCGATCGTTCAGGCGGAGGGTGTTGCCCCCGGAGGCAGCTCCAGCTCGAACCAGACCACCTTGCCGTCCTTGGTCCGGCGGCTGCCCCAGCGGTGCGCGAGCTCGTTGACCAGGTGGATGCCCCGGCCGCCCTCGTCCTCGCTGCGGGCGCGGCGGATCCGCGGTACCTCGGACTCCTGGTCGGCGACCTCGACGGTGAGCACCCGGTTGCAGTACAGCCGCAGTTGGGTGGGTGATCCGGCGTGCACCAGCGCGTTGGTGATCAGTTCGCTGGTGAGCAGCTCGGCCCAGTCGATGAGCGCGTCGAGCCCCCAGGAGGCCAGTGTCTCGCGGGTGAAGCGGCGCGAGTGGGCGACCATGGCGTGGTCGCCGGTGAGCCGCAGGGTGGCGATCCGGTCCGCGCCCTTCGGGCGGACCTGCGCCATGATGACGGCGATGTCGTCCTCGCCGGTGGTCTCGGTGAGCCGCTTCAGGACGGCGTCGCAGGTCTGTTCCAGCGAGCCGCGCCGGTCGGCGACCGTCCGGCACAGCAACTGCAGTCCCTCGTCGAGGTCCTGGCCCCGGCGCTCGACCAGCCCGTCCGTGTAGAGGGTCAGGATGCCCTCCTCGGGGAGGGTGAACTCGGCGCTCTCGAAGGCGACTCCACCCACCCCCAGTGGGGCGCCGGTGGGCAGCTCGACCAGGTGCGCCCGCCCCTCGGTGTCGGCGACCACGGGCGGCAGGTGCCCGGCGCTGGCCGCGGTGCACTGGCGGTCCACCGGGTCGTAAACCACGCAGACGCAGGTGGCGAACTGGCCCTCGCCGATGCCCGCGGTCGCCTCGTCCAGCCGGTACAGCACCCGCTCGGGATCCAGGTCCAGGGTGATCAACGTTCTTGCGGCCGTGCGGAGTTGGCCCATGGTGGCGGCGGCCCGGATGCCGTGGCCCATCACGTCGCCGACGATCAGCGCGACCCGCCCGGAGGACAGCGGCACCACGTCGAACCAGTCGCCGCCGACCTCGCTGACCACGCTGCTCGGCAGGTAGCGGTAGGCGAGGTCCAGCCCGAGCGTGCGGTGCACCTCCTGTGGCAGCAGGCTGCGTTGGAGGGTGAGCGCGGTGTCCCGTTCGCGGCGGTAGAGCCGCCCGTTGTCGATCGCCAGCGCGGTGCGGGCGGCCAGCTCCTCGGCCAGCGAACGGTCCGCCGACCCGAACGGCACCGGGTTGCGGGAGCGGACGAACTCCGCGCCGCCCAGCACCTGTCCGCGCGCCACCAGCGGCACCATCAGGTACGAGTGCACCCCGGCGTCCAGGCTCGGCTGCACCCGGTCGGGCGAGGCGACGATCCGGCTCAGCTCCTCCTCGGTCACCTCGGAGACCAGGATCGAGCGCCGGGTGCGCAGGCTCTGCGCGTACAGCCCGGCCGACTGCGAGGTCTCGCCCACCTGGTCGGCCGCCCCGAGCATGCCGCCGTCCGGGCCGGTGTCGCCGACCGCCACCGCCCGCATCAGCACCGGGCCCTCCGCCGGGACCGCCCCGGGCTCCTCGCCGCTGAGCACCGCCTCGCGCAGGTCCACGGTCACGAAGTCGGCGAAGCGCGGGATCACCACCTCCACCAACTCCCGGGCGGTGCGGTGCAGATCGAGCGTGGTGCCGATCCGGTTGCTGGCCTCGTTCAGCAGCGACAGCCGCTGCTGGGCGGCCCACGCCTCGTCCAGCGCCCGCTGCCGGGCGGCGGCCGCGTCGCGCTCGCGGGTGAACAGCAGCGCGTTGTCGATCGAGACGGCCGCCCGCACCGCCAACTCCCCGGCCAGCGCCACGTCGTCGTCATCGTACGGGCGCTCGACCCGGGTGCGGTAGAAGCCCGCCACGCCGACCGGGGTGCCGCGCGCGATCAGCGGGAGCACCATGAACGACAGCACGTTCTGCTCCCGTACGGCGGCCTGCCGCACCGGGTCGTCCGCGAACCAGGCCATGCCCTCCTCGTCCATCCTGGGCACCAGGACGGGCTTGCGGTGCGCCAGGCACCAGGCGTACGGCGAACCGGGCACGAAGCGGTGCAGGTTGCCGGTACGGGCGATCGGCGCCAGCGTCGAGCCGGGCACCGAGTGGAAGGCCATTCGCCGCAGCAGCGCCGAGCCGTCCACCGGGGCGGTCGCCTCGCGCTCGCCGCGGACCAGCTCCTCCAGCACCTCCACCACCACCGTGTCGGCCAGCCTCGGTGCCGCCACCTCGGCCAACTCCTGCGCGGTCTGGGCGAGATCGAGCGTGGTGCCGATCCGGGCGGAGGCCACGTTGACCAGCGCCAGACGCTCCTGCGCGGCCCTCGCCTCGCGCAGCGCCTGCTGCCGGGCCAGCACGGTCTGGTGCTGGCGCAGGTACAGGCGGGCGTTGTCGATCGCGACGGCCGCGCGCGAGGACAGTTCGTCGCCGAGCGTGATGTCGGCCGCCGCGAAGGACTCCCGCGCGCCGCGCCGCGAGTACACCACCATGCCGAGCGTCGTACCGCGCGCCACCAGCGGGGTGATCCGCACCGAGCGCGGACGGTCGCCCAGGTAGGCCTGGCGGCGGCTCTCGTGGACGGGCTCGCTCAGCATCGGCAGCTCCCAGGAGGGCACCACCACCGTGCGCCCGCCGGCCAGCGCCCGGGCGTACGGGGAGTCCGGCCGCAGCTCGTACACCGCGTCCACCGGCAGCGAATCGGCCGGGTAGACGGCGTCGGCGGAGGCGATCGCCAGGCGGCGCACCAGCAGCGGGACGTCCGGCGCGGGCGGCTCCACGTTCCGGCCGGCCACCAGCTCCTCCAGCCCGAACACCGCGCTGATGTCGGCGACCCTCGGTACCATCGCGTCGACCAGCTCCCGGGCGGTCTGCCGCAGGTCCAGCGTGGTGCCGATCGAGGCGGTCGCGTCGACCAGCAGGGACAGCCGCTCCTGGGCGCGGGCCGCCCGGGCGTCGGCGTGGAAGCGCTCGGTGATGTCGATGACCGTGGCGCACACCCCGAGCACCCGGCCGCCGCGGTCCCTCAACCGGAAGTACGAGGCCGACCAGGCGTGGTCGTGGCTCGGGTCGCCCGGGGTACGGCCGTGCGCCAGGTCGTCCACCACCGGCTCGCCGCTCTCCAGTACCCGGCGCATCACCGCCTCGGACTCCGGGGCGTTGATCCCCGGCAGCACCTCGGTGAGCCGACGGCCCAGCGGCTCCTCGACGCCCAGGCCGTTCGCGTCCGCCAGCGCCGCGTTCAACCGGACGAAGCGCAGGCCGGTGTCGAACACCGCCATGCCGACCGGGGACTGCGTGAAGAACCCGTCGAGGAGCGCCAGGTCGGCCTGGAGCCGGCGCAGCGTCGTCACCTCGGAGGCCACCGCCAGCACCATCGGGGCACCGCCCGGGCCGCGGATCGGATACGTACGGAACTCCAGGTTCACCAGGTGCCCGTCCCGGTGCCGCACCGGGAACACCCCGGACCACGACCGGCCCGCCAGGATCTGCCGGAACAGCTGGAGCACCTCCGGCCGGTGCTCCTCGGAGGTCAGCAGCGTCGCCGCCCGCGCCCCCACCGCCTCCTGCGCAGGGTGCCCGAGCAACGCCTCCGCGTCACCGCTCCAGTGCAGGATCCGCCCGTCGGCGTCGATCAGCGCCGTGGCGATCGGCACCATCAGCAGGGCGTCCTGCCGAGGCTGCCCCGCGCGCTGCGCGTATTCGTCCACCATGGCCAGAGAACCGTCCCAGAAACCGTCCGGAGATCGTTCCCACCAGCCCTGCCATCTTCGCACGCGCCCCCACCCACCGCAGCCGCCCCAGCCCCCACACCCCACACCCC
>NZ_LFVW01000459.1:0-9526 GCF_001182915.1 Kitasatospora sp. MY 5-36 | reverse complement strand
ATCCTGGTGAAGCGGGCCCGGTACGTGCTGGAGGTGTGCGGCCGCGCGTCCTCCGAGCTGGACGGGCTGGACGCGGTGCTGGACCGGCAGCAGGAGGCGGCGGACGCCGCCGTCACCGCCGCCACCGCGGCGCGCACCCCGCGGATCACCCCGGCGACCGCGTACGTGCTGGGCGTGGTGCACGCCGACCAGCGGCTGGAGGTGGAGTCGGCGCGGTACGCCGTCGGCCGCCGCTGGCCGGACCTGCCGCCCGGCCCGGACGGCTGGCTGGAGCTCGTCCCGGCCGACGCCTGGGGGCACTCCGTCGCACCCCGGACGGTCTGAGGTGGGCGAGCGCCCCCGCACCGGCCGGGCGGCGGCCGGTGCGGGGCACGGCCCGGTGATCCTGGCGGCGGGCGCGGTGCTGTGGCTGCCGGGCCGGCCGAAGAAGAGCGGCCGGCTGGGGCGGCCGCGGATCGCGCTGGTCCACCGGCCCAAGTACGACGACTGGAGCCTGCCGAAGGGCAAGCTCGAAGCCGGTGAGGGGATGGCCGAGGCGGCGCTGCGCGAGGTCCGGGAGGAGACCGGGTTCCACTGCCTGCTGGGCCCGGAGCTGCCCACCCAGCACTACCGGGTGCAGGGCCGTCCGAAGGAGGTCCGCTACTGGGCGGCGGTGCCGTCGAGCGGGTCCTTCCGGCCCAACCGGGAGGTGGACCGGCTGGACTGGCTGCCGGCCGGGAAGGCGCGCGCACGGCTCACCCACGACCAGGACCGGCTGCTGGTCGACGCCCTGCTGGCGGTCCTGGGGGCGGAGCCGGTGCGGGCCGCGGGGGCCGGGCCGGTGAAGGAACGGTGGAAGTGATCTCGTCGCGCCCTCCCCGTGACGCAACCGTTACTACCTGACGTAGTTTCCTGTCATCCGTTCGAGGTTCACTCGCCGTTCACTTGCGACCGGCTGTCGTGTCACTTACCCGGCCTAACTTCGGGACCACCGGAGGGCCGCACGGGCCCCGGACCACAGCAAAACCCGCGCTGGGCCGTACGCGTACGGCGCACGCCAAGGGCAATGCCACAGAAAGGGACACCCCTGTGAAGCTCCAGCGGAACGGCCGCTCCAAGGCCCTCGCGATCGGTGCCATGGCGCTCGTCAGCTCGCTGTCGCTCGCCGCCTGCGGGTCGGACAACAACAACAACACGACCGCGTCCGGTGGCTCCAACGGCTCCGCCGCGACCAGCGCGATCAACTGTGGCAAGGCCGGTTCGCTGATCGCCGCCGGTTCGACCGCGCAGACCGCGGCGATGGACGTCTGGAAGACCAGCTTCGCCGCCGCCTGCTCCGGCAGCACGATCAACTACCAGGGTGGCGGCTCCGGTGCCGGCATCCAGCAGTTCAACCAGGGCAAGATCCAGTTCGCCGGCTCCGACTCGGCCCTCAAGCCGGCCGAGGTCGACGCCTCCAAGGCGGTCTGCACCGGCGGCCAGGGCATCGACCTGCCGATGGTCGGCGGTCTGATCTCGCTGGTCTACAACGTCGACGGCGTCGACAACCTGGTCCTGGACGGCCCGACCTCCGCCAAGATCTTCGACTCGCAGATCACCAAGTGGAACGACCCGGCGATCGCCGCCCTGAACCCGGGCGCCAAGCTGCCGGACGCGGAGATCCAGACCTTCCACCGCTCGGACGACGCCGGCACCACCGAGAACCTGACCAAGTACTTCGCCGCCGCCGGCGGCGGCGCCTGGACCTACCCGGCCGGCAAGGCCTGGGCGGCCAAGGGCGGCCAGTCGGCCAACGGCAGCGCCGGCGTCTCGGCCCAGGTGAAGCAGGTCAAGAACTCGATCAGCTACGTCGAGCTGGCCTACGCCCAGACCAACAGCCTGAAGAGCGCCGACATCAACACGGGCGCCTCCAAGCCGGTCGCGGCCACCGCCGAGAACGCCGCCAGCACCATCGCCAAGGCCCAGGCCGCCGGCACCGGCAGCGACCTCGCGCTGAAGCTCGACTACGCGACCAAGGACGAGGGCTCCTACCCGCTGGTCCTGATCACCTACGAGATCGTCTGCGACAAGGGCAACAAGGCCGAGACCCTCGACACCCTGAAGTCCTTCCTGACCTACACGGCCAGCGACGCGGGCCAGAAGGCCGTCGGCGAGAAGGGCTACGTCCCGCTGCCGAAGGCCGTGACCGACAAGGTCAACGGCGTCATCGCGACCCTGGCCTGACCCGACAGGACCCCCGGTGGGGCGGCCCCGTGAGCGAGGGGGGCCGGGGCCGCCCCACCGGAACGCACCACACCCAGCACCACGTCCGGGGCACCGCCGCCATGGTGCCGTTCCCCCTTCCGGGGCGGCACCACCAGACCGGAGTAGACCAATGACTTCATCCTCCCCTGCCGCCCCGCGAGGCAGGGAACGCCGGCCGCGCGACAGCCGGGTCGGCGACAAGATCTTCATGAACCTCGCCCGGGGCTCGGGCATCCTGCTGCTGGTCATCATGGCCGCCATCGCGGCGTTCCTGACCTGGCGGTCGGTCCAGGCCCTGAGCACCAACGAAGGCAACTTCCTCACCTCCTTCGAGTGGACGCCGGACGCCCCGAAGCCCGTCTTCGGCATCGCCGTCCTGGCCTTCGGCACCATCGTCAGCGCCGTCATCGCGATGGCGATCGCCGTCCCGGTGGCCATCGGGATCGCGCTGTTCATCTCGCACTACGCGCCGCGCCGGATCGCCCAGCCGTTCGCCTACCTGGTCGACCTGCTCGCCGCCGTCCCCAGCATCGTCTACGGCCTCTGGGGCGCGCTCTTCCTCGTGCCGCACATGGACGGTCTGACCAGCTGGCTCAACGAGTACCTGGGCTGGACGTACATCTTCGACCAGACCAGGACCGGCACCCCGCGCAACCTGTTCACCGTCGGCATCCTGCTGGCGATCATGGTCCTGCCGATCATCACCGCGGTCTCCCGCGAGGTGTTCCGCCAGGTGCCGCGGATGCACGAGGAGGCGGCGCTCGCGCTCGGCGCGACCCGCTGGGAGATGATCCGCACCGCGGTGCTGCCGTTCGGCCGCCCCGGCATCATCTCGGCCTCGATGCTCGGCCTCGGCCGCGCGCTCGGCGAGACCATCGCGGTCGCGGTGGTGCTGTCCGCCAGCAACGTCCTGTCGCTGCACATCCTCGACGCCGGCGGCGGCACCTTCGCGCAGAACATCGCGCTGAAGTTCGCCGAGGCCGGGGACAACGGCCGCAACGCGCTGATGGCCTCCGGCCTCGTCCTGTTCGTCATCACCCTGCTGGTGAACGGTGCCGCGCGACTGATCATCGCCCGCCGCAAGGAGTACTCGGGGGCCAACGCATGACCGTCACCGCGCTCGTCGAGGACGCCCGGCCCGTCGGCCGTCCGCTGACCGCCAACCGCCTGCCCAAGTGGGCCCCGGCCGCCGTCGCCGCCGGCTCGATCGCCCTCGGCTGCGGGATCGGCGCGGTCGGCGGGCTGGCCAGCCACCTCCAGTGGGGCCTGATCTCGGGCCTGCTCTTCCTCCTGATCAGCTACACCCTCTCGGCCCAGGTCGAGGGCCGTCGGCAGGCCAAGGACCGGTTCGCCACCTCGGTGGTCTGGGTCGCCTTCATCCTGGCGGTCGTCCCGCTGGTCGCCCTGACGGTCTACACCGTCCAGCAGGGCATCCACGTGGTCGACGGGAACTTCCTGGGCCACTCCATGAAGGGCGTGATCCAGTCCGGGCCCGGCGGCGGCATCTACCACGCGCTGATCGGCACCCTGGAGCAGGTCGGCCTGGCCACCGCCATCGCCGCCCCGATCGGTCTGCTGACCGCCGTCTACCTGGTCGAGTACGGCCGCGGCACGCTCGCCAAGGCGGTCACCTTCTTCGTCGACGTCATGACGGGCATCCCGTCGATCGTCGCCGGTCTGTTCATCCTCTCGATCTGGAACCTCGCGCTGGGCTTCAGCTACTCCGGCTTCTCGGGCAGCCTCGCACTGGCGATCCTGATGATGCCGGTCGTGGTCCGGTCCACCGAGGAGATGCTCAAGCTCGTCCCGAACGAGCTGCGCGAGGCCTCGTACGCGCTCGGCGTGCCGAAGTGGAAGACCATCCTGCGGATCGTCCTCCCCACCGCGATCGGCGGCATCACCACCGGTGTGATGCTCGCGGTCGCCCGCATCACGGGCGAGACCGCCCCGGTGATGATGCTGGTGTTCGGCGCCGACTCCATCAACAACAACCCGTTCGAAGGCCCGCAGCAGTCCCTGCCGATGTACATCTGGCAGCAGTACTCGCAGGTCAACAACGACTTCGGCTACGCCCGTGCCTGGGGCGCGGCGCTGGTGCTGATCGCCTTCGTGATGGGGCTCAACCTCATCGCCCGGGGCATCGCGCGCTGGCGCTCGCCCAAGGGCGGGCACTGAGCGACCGACTGACGTACGAGACAGACGAGAGAAGCAACGATCATGGCCAAGCGCATCGACGTCAGCGGACTGTCGGCCTTCTACGGCACCACCAAGGCCATCGAGGACATCTCGATGAGCATCGAGCCCCGCTCGGTGACAGCCTTCATCGGCCCCTCCGGCTGCGGCAAGTCCACCTTCCTGCGGACCCTCAACCGGATGCACGAGGTGATCCCCGGCGCCCGGGTCGAGGGCAAGGTCCTCCTGGACGACGAGAACCTGTACGCCTCCAACGTCGACCCGGTCGCCGTGCGCCGTTCGGTCGGCATGGTCTTCCAGCGCCCGAACCCGTTCCCGACCATGTCGATCTACGACAACGTGATCGCCGGTCTCCGGCTCGCCGGCGTGAAGAAGAAGGCCGTGCTGGACGAGGTGGTGGAGCGCTCGCTGAAGGGCGCCAACCTCTGGAAGGAGGTCCACAACCGGCTGAACAAGCCGGGGGCCGGCCTCTCCGGCGGTCAGCAGCAGCGCCTGTGCATCGCCCGCGCCATCGCGGTCGAGCCCCAGGTCCTGCTGATGGACGAGCCCTGCTCCGCGCTCGACCCGATCTCCACCCTCGCCATCGAGGACCTGATCGGCGAGCTGAAGGAGCAGTTCACCATCGTCATCGTGACCCACAACATGCAGCAGGCGGCCCGCGTCAGCGACCGCACCGCCTTCTTCAACCTGGCCGGCGTCGGCCAGCCGGGCAAGCTGGTCGAGCTGGACGACACCCAGCGGATCTTCTCCAACCCGCAGGTCCAGGCGACCGAGGACTACATCTCCGGCCGCTTCGGCTAGACCGGCCCCGTCACGGGCGGCGCCCCGGCGCCGAGCGGCGTGACGGACCGCGAGCTGTCCCGTGGTGCTGCATGGCGGTGCCGCCACGGGGCATGGAAAAGGGCCCGCCCCCGAGATGTGGGGGCGGGCCCTGTCCGTTCGTGCGTCCTGCTCCGCGCGTCCTGCTCCGTGCGTCCCGCGGGGCCGTCAGCCCCAGAACAGGTGGGCGAACCAGTACACCAGCGCCGCGACGAGCGCGGCCGCCGGCATCGTGATGAACCAGCCGAGCACGATGTTCTTCGCGACGCCCCAGCGCACCGCGCGGATCCGCTTGGTGGCCCCCGCGCCCATGATCGCCGCGGTGATCACGTGGGTGGTGGAGATCGGCGCCTTGAAGACGAACGAGGTGACGTACATGACCGTGGCGGCGGTGGCCTCGGCGGCGAAGCCCTGCGGCGGGTCCAGCTCGATGATCTTGCGTCCGAGCGTCCGCATGATCCGCCAGCCGCCCGCGTAGGTGCCCAGCGAGAGCATGGTCGCGCAGGAGATCTTCACCCAGACCGGGATCCCGTTGCCGGACTGGTGGCCGGAGATGGTGAGCGCCATCACCACGATGCCCATGGTCTTCTGGGCGTCCTGGAGACCGTGCGCCAGCGCCATCGCGGCGGCCGAGGCGGTCTGGGCGACCCGGAAGTTGCGCTTGGCCTTGTGCGGGTTGGCCCGGCGGAAGATCCACAGGATCGCCAGCATCACCAGGAAGCCGCCGACCAGGCCGACCACCGGCGAGACGATCATCGGGATGACGATCTTGTCGAGGACCCCGCTCCAGATCACGTCGATGCCGCCGGCCATCGCCGCGCCCACCATGCCGCCGAACAGCGCGTGCGAGGAGGAGGACGGCAGGCCGAAGTACCAGGTGACCAGGTTCCAGGCGATCGCCCCGACCAGGGCGGCGAACAGGATCACCATGCCCTTGTCGCCGGTGGGGGTCTCGATGATCCCCTTGGAGACGGTGTGCGCCACGCCGCTGCCGAGGAACGCGCCGGCCAGGTTCATCACCGCGGCCATCGCCAGCGCCGCCCGGGGGGTGAGCGCCCGGGTGGAGACCGAGGTGGCGATCGCGTTCGCCGAGTCGTGGAAGCCGTTGGTGTACGTGAAGAAGAACGCAACGCCGACGACGGCGATGAGTGCTGCCATGTCCACGAGGGTCAGGACTCCTTGACGGCGATGGTCTCCACCGTGTTGGCGACGTGTTCGAACGCGTCCGCCGCCTCCTCAAGGACGTCCACGACCTGCTTGAGCTTGAGGACCTCGATGGCGTCGTACTGACCGGAGAACAGGTGGGCGAGCAGCTTGCGGTGGATCTGGTCGGCCTGGTTCTCCAGCCGGTTGACCTCGATCCAGTACTCGGTGAGGTTGGACATGCTGCGCAGGTTCGGCATCGCCTCGGCGGTGAGCTCCGCGGCGCGCGCCAGCACCTCGATCTGCTGCTCGATGCCCTTCGGCAGGGTCTGGATGTCGTAGAGGACGACCAGGTCGACGGCCTCCTCCATGAAGTCCATGATGTCGTCCAGCGACGAGGCGAGGCTGTAGATGTCCTCGCGGTCGAAGGGCGTGATGAAGGACGAGTTCAGCTGGTGGAAGACGGCGTGGGTGGTGTCGTCCCCGGCGTGCTCGGCGGCGCGCATGCGCTCGACGATCTCCGCACGGGCCGACACGTCTGATCCCAGCAGCTCCAAGAGGAGCTTCGATCCGACGACGAGGTTCTCCGCCGCGGCGGCGAACATGTCGTAGAAGCTCGTCTCCTTCGGGGTCAGGCTAAAACGCACGGAAATCTCCGATGTGCGGGGTAGGGACTGAACGATGCTAGGTGCAACCAAGCGCAATCACGCAAACGGGGGGCCGGGGAAGGAGCCGGAAGCTCCCCTTCCGTTCGGCTGCCGCACCGGCTGATCCGGACCGCACCGCCACGTGCGGACTGGAGCCCTCAGTCTGACGGAACCTCGCCCGGATTGTCCCCGTCGTGCGTACGGAAGACCGGGGCGCCGCTCAGACGGGTGAACCGCCGGCCACCCCCGCTCCCGGCCCCGCGGCACGTGCCGGGTCGGCCGTCGGAACACCACGGAGGGCCCCGGTGTTGGACACTGGTGGCCGACGCAGCCACCAGGCACTGAGACGAAGGCGGGGCCGATGACCACCACGCAAGCGCGCACCGAGCCGGAGCACGCGCAGGGGACCGACCCGCACGCCGGCCACGCCCCGGCCGGGCACCACGGCCCGCACGGCTACAGCGCGCAGAAGGACGCCCACCTCAAGCGGCTGCGCCGGATCGAGGGCCAGATCCGCGGCCTCCAGCGCATGGTGGACGAGGACGTCTACTGCATCGACGTGCTCACCCAGGTCTCGGCCGGCACCAAGGCGCTGCAGTCCTTCGCGCTCTCCCTGCTGGAGGAGCACCTGCGGCACTGCGTCGCCGCGGCCGCCGAGGAGGGCGGCGCCGAACTGGACGCCAAGGTGGCCGAGGCCACCGCCGCGATCAGCCGCCTGCTGCGCAGCTGAGCCGCCGGCCGTCCGCCGCTCCGGGGCCCGCCGCGCGGGCCCCGCTAGCCGTCGGCCTCCCGGTCGGCCTGCCCGGGTTCGCTCCGGTCCAGCAGCACCTCGTCGATCCGCTCGGTCGGCAGCCGGTCGCCGGAGCTGGCCGTCGCGGCGATCATCAGCTCCCCGGCCAGATCGATCTCGTCGAGGGCCGCGTCGTCGTGGCCGCCGCTGCGGCCGCCCGTGGACGACACCACCTGCACCACCCCTTCAGTGCCTCGCCAGCCCGGGCGGCAGCCACCCGGAGCCCAGCCTAGGCACTCCGGGGCCCGTCCACATGGCACGGACGGGCCATCTCGGCACCGCCGAAACGGGTGGCCGCCGCTCCCCGGACGGCCACCCGCCCCGGCCGCACCCCGTCTCGCCCCGGCCGCCCGGGAGCATCGGACCCGCCCTACTTCGGGCTCTCCGTGGGCTTCATCTGGTAGATGTCCGAGGCCGCGGGCTCGGCCGCCTCCACCGGCTTGCCGAAGTCCGCCAACGAGGTCGTCGACGTCACCTTCACCTGGTCCTTGGGCTCCTTCGACCCGGCCACCCCGGCGAAGGTGAACACCTCGACCACCTTGCGCAGCCGGCCCTGGTCGTCCAGCCAGGCGTCGTACGGGACCTCCTTGACGGTGAAGGTCTGCGCGCCCGTCCGCAGGCCGTCCCCGCCCCGCCCGCCGGTCGCGTCGGCGGCCTTCGCCAGGTCCAGGGTGCCCCGGTAGTGGTGCAGCGCGACGCCGTCGACGGTCTCGGTGCCCACCGCCTCCGCCTTCTGCGCCCCGCGCAGCGCCCCCGCCGCCGAGGCCGGGTCGGTGGCGCCGCTGCTGACCAGGTTGCCGTCCGGCAGCTGACGCACGTCCAGCTTGACCCACTTGCCCTCGGGGACCTTGGCGCCGCTGTTCTGGAGGTAGACGGTGCCCGGCAGGACCACCTCGACGATCTTCCCGGTGGTCGCCGCGCCCGGCGGCACCTGGACCTCCAGCCGGCCGATCCGCTTGACGTAGTCGTAGCCGCCCGTGCCGCTGAACGAGGCCTTCTTCTCGGCGGACTCGGTGACCAGCTCCGTCGCGGTGTGCGCGGAGCCGGTGCGGCCGGTGATGTCGGCGGCGTTGCGCACCGCCGTCAGCGGGTCCGCGGCGAGCTGGTCGGGCGCGGCCGACTGCTGGTCGGAGGAGCCGTCGACGGATCCTCCGGAGCAGCCGGCGGCCCCCGCCGCCAGGGCGGCGGCGAGCAGGGCGGCCCCGGCCGCCGAGCGCAGGTGCGGACCCGGCCGGCGTGCCGGCCGTCCGGTGCGCTGCTGGTCGGTCATCTTCATCCTCGCGACAACCCCCTCGGGCCCGACTGCCCCGCCGGACACCACCGGTGGGCAGAGCTCTTTCCGGGCAAACGAGTTGGGGCGCGAAGGGTTACGGGGCCGGTACCGCCGGAGCGTCGCGCGGGAGGCGTCCGGCGCGTTACGGTGAACCACGTGCACAGTGAGCTGCCGGTCGCACCCGGCACCACCAGGATGCCCGAACACCGCCTCGTGATCAGCGAGCGCGGCTCCTTCGCCTTCGCGACCTGCAGCTGCGGCTGGTACTCCCCGGCCCGCCGCTCGCGCGACCTGGCCCGCCGTGAGGGGGCCGACCACCTCGCCGGGAACGGCGCCGAGCCGGACTGACCGCCTGGACCGCTTGGCCGCGTCCGCCCGCGGGCTCAGGCCGCGAGGTCGGACTCCGGCGGCTGCTCCCCGGCCCGCACCGCCCCGCGC
>NZ_LFVW01000458.1:0-9536 GCF_001182915.1 Kitasatospora sp. MY 5-36 | reverse complement strand
GTGTGGCGGGCGGTCCGGACGCCCTGACCGGGAAGGCCGGGAAGGCCTCCGGAGGGCCGGGAACCGGAACCGGACGGTCCGTCGAACGCGTCCGTGCAAGGGACGGACGAGCGGTTCGCCGCAGGTCGGCGCGGTGCGCGCGGCCCGGTCGTCGGCCGCCGCGCCGACGGGCCGTTCGGCGAGGACTCCGGGACGTCTGGGAGACTGACCCTGATGACAACTGCGAACACGATCGGCACAGCCACCCTCACCGACGGCGTACGGGCCGAGGCGACCATCGATCTCGCCGCCCTGCGCGGCAACCTCGCCGCGTTGCGCGAGCGCGTCGGCAGCACGGCGGTGATGCTCGCGGTCAAGGCGAACGCCTACGGCCACGGCGCGGTCGAGTGCGCCCGGGAGGCGGTCGCGAACGGGGTCGGCTGGCTCGGCTGCGCGACGCCGGACGAGGCGCTGGCCCTGCGGGCCGCGGGCATCCGCCCCGAGCAGGCCCGCATCCTGTGCTGGCTGTGGACGCCGGGCGGGCCGTGGCGCGAGGCGCTGCGCGCGGGCCTGGACATCTCGGTCAGCGGCCAGTGGGCGCTGGACGAGCTGCTGCCCGCCGTGCGCGAGACCGGCATCCCGGCCCGGGTGCACCTGAAGGCCGACACCGGCCTCGGCCGCAACGGCTGCCAGCCGCACGACTGGCCGCGGCTGGTGGCGGCCGCCCGCCGGGCCGAGGCGGAGGGGCTGCTGACGGTCGTCGGCGTCTGGTCGCACTTCGCCGCGGCGGACGAGCCCGGCCACCCGTCGATCCAGGCCCAGCTGGACTCCTACCGCGTCGCGCTGGCCACGGCCGAGGCCGCCGGGCTGCGCCCCGAGGTCCGGCACCTGGCGAACTCCCCGGCCACCCTGCTGCTGCCGGAGTCGCACTTCGACCTGGTCCGCACCGGCCTGGCCGCGTACGGGCTGTCGCCGGTGCCCGAGGTGGGCTCGCCGGCGGACTTCGGGCTGCGCCCGGTGATGGCGCTGACCGCGCGGCTGGCGCTGGTCAAGCACGTCCCCGGCGGGCACGGGGTCAGCTACGGCCACCACTACACGACGCCGGGCGAGACGACGCTGGGCCTGGTCCCGGTCGGCTACGGCGACGGCATCCCCCGGCACGCCAGCGGCACCGGCCCGGTGCAGATCGACGGCAAGTGGCGCACGGTGGCCGGCCGGGTCGCGATGGACCAGTTCGTGGTGGACCTCGGCGGCGACGCCCCGGCGATCGGCGACGAGGTGCTGCTGTTCGGCAACGGCGAGCGCGGCGAGCCCACCGCCGAGGACTGGGCCCGCGCCTGCGGCACCGTCTCGTACGAGATCATCACCCGGATCGGTGCCCGGGTGCCCCGCCGCTACCTGGGCGGCAGCCACGCCGAGGTCCGGTCGGCATGACCGGGGGGCCGGCCGAGGGCAGTCCGGTCGCGGCGGTCGCCAGGGCGGCCGGTGCCGCCTCCGGGGTGAGCCGGGCGGGTGTGATCGGGATCTCGGTCGGCGTGCTGGCGGCCGGGGCGGCCGCGGGCGTCGCGATCGAGCGGCTGACCGTCGGCCGGGCGATGCGCCGCCGGGCCCGGGCCGAGTTGGACGCGAACGCCCCGTACGGCTCGCTGCGCGGGCGCCCGAGGACGGTGGCCGCGCCGGACGGCACCGAGCTGTACGTCGAGCTGGACGGCACCGGCTGGAGCGGGCCGGACGGCGGGACCGGTGCCGAGCCGCTGACCGTGGTGTTCTGCCACGGCTACTGCCTCAACCAGGACAGCTGGCACTTCCAGCGGGCCGCGCTGCGCGAGGGCCTGCGGCTGGTCTTCTGGGACCAGCGCAGCCACGGCCGCTCCGAGCGCTCCCGCTCGTACCTCGCGGGCGAGCCGGCCGGCATCGACCAGCTGGGCGGCGACCTCAAGGCGGTGATCGACGCCGTCGCGCCGACCGGGCCGCTGGTGCTGGTGGGCCACTCGATGGGCGGCATGACGGTGATGGCGCTGGCCGACCAGCACCCGGAGCTGTTCCGCGAGCGCGTCGCCGGGGTGGCGCTGATCGGCACCCTCGCCGGGGACTGGAACGAGGTCAGCCTCGGCCTGCCGAAGGCCGGCGCGAAGCTGTTCAAGAAGGTCGCGCCCGGGGTGGTGAAGCTGCTGGGCCGCCAGGTCGACCTGGTCGAGGCGACCAGGCGGCTGGGCTCGGACGTGGCCGCCGTGTTCTACCGGAGGTTCTCCTTCGGCGGCCGGGACGTCGACCCCGGTGTGGTGCGCTTCGCCGAGCAGCTGCTGGACGCCACCCCGATCGACGTGGTTGCCGAGTTCTACCCGGTGTTCGGCGCGCACGAGAAGTACGGGGCGCTGGACGCCCTGCGCGGCCTGCCCGCACTGGTGCTGGCCGGGACGAAGGACCTGCTGACGCCCTCGACGCACAGCGAGGCGATGGCCGAGCGGCTGCCCGGCGCGGAGCTGGTGCTGGCCGAGGGCGCCGGGCACCTGGTGATGCTGGAGTGCCCGGAGCTGGTCGACCACGAGCTGGCCCGGCTGCTGCGCCGGGCCGCCGGCTTCGCCGGGGCCGCGCCGCTGCCCGCGGCCGTCCTCGACCTGGCCGGGGAGCGGACCGCGGAGACCGTCGTCGACCCCGCCTGAGGCCCGGGTGCCCGCCCGAAGGGCCCACCCGCCGCGCGGGTGCCCGCCGATGTGGCACGGTAGCGGTGGCGGCCGGTGGTCGGCGCGCCGTACGGACCGAAGGGCAAGACACGCGCATGGGCTCGCACGCCACTCTCACCGTCCCCACCCCGGAGCGGATGGGCCGGCTCGGCCGGGAGCTGGCCGCGCTGCTGCGGCCGGGTGACCTCGTGCTGCTCTCCGGCGAGCTGGGGGCGGGGAAGACCACGCTGACCCGGGGCCTGGGGGAGGGGCTGCAGGTCCGCGGGGCGGTGACCTCGCCGACCTTCGTGATCGCCCGGGTGCACCCCTCGCTGGTCGGCGGCCCGGCGCTGGTGCACGTGGACGCGTACCGGCTGGGCGGGGACCTGGACGAGATGGAGGACCTCGACCTGGACGTCTCGCTGCCCGAGTCGGTGGTCGTGGTCGAGTGGGGCGAGGGCAAGGTCGAGCGGCTGTCCGAGGACCGGCTGGAGGTCCGGATCGAGCGCGCCATCGGCGGCACCGAGGGCGGGGACGACCAGGACCCGCGCCGGGTGGTGCTGACCGGCATCGGCCCGCGTTGGGCGGACGCGGCGCTGGCGGAGCTCGGATAGCCGGGAGGGCGGCGACGACCTGCCGACGGGGCTCCGAGGACTCGCCGACATCTTGCCGACAGACTGTCGGCAAGATGTTGCGGCCGGGGTGCCGGGCGTGGTGGGATGGGTGCTGCGGTTAGGTCTGCCTAACTAGGGAGGCGCCATGTCGAGCACCACCCCCGCCCCGCAGCGCGCGGTCACCGCCGCCGGGGCCGGAGAGTCCGCCCGTCGCGTTCCGGGAGAGCCGATGCGGGCGCTGCTGGCCGCCTGCGCGGCCGCCGAGGCGGTGTCCACACCGCCCGGACCGCGCCCCCGGCAGGACGGACCGCGGCCCGGACACGACGAACGGCCCGAGGCGCGGACGCCCCGGGCCGCCTGAGGCCGCTCCTCCCGAACCCGAACCCGAATTCGAACCCGAATCCGGGCCGCCCGGTCCCGTCCGGGCTCAGGCGATCACGACCACCTTGGTGTCCTTCGGCGCGAAGTCCCAGAGCAGCTGCCCCTCGGCGCGGCCGCTGCGGATGCCGCCGGTCTTGGCGCTCGGGTCGGTGGTCGGCGTCGCGCCGTCCACCGCCGCGCTGAAGCCGAACACCACGCCGTTCTGCTGCGCGAAGCGCACCACGTGCTCGATCTGCTTGCCGTCCGTCCCGGTGGTGGTCGGGGTGCGGCTGTACACCGCGTAGCTGCCCGGGGCCGGCTCGACCGAGCCCGGGGTGACCGGGAAGGCGGCCGCGACCTGCGGGCTCTTCTTCGGGTCGACCAGCCAGACGTAGTGGCTGCCGACCGAGTACACCACCCGGGTGCCGGTGCCCGAGGTGGCCGGCAGCGGGGGGACGGTCGGGGTGGCCGCGGCGGTGGGCGCCGCGGCGGTGGCCGTGCCGGTCGCCGTGGTGGTGGCGGTGGGCTTGGGGCCGCCGGCCCGGTCCTGGGCGCCGTTGGCCTGGAAGGCCAGCAGGCTCACCACCGCCAGGGCCCCCAGGGTCAACCCCGTGACCACCACTCCAGGACCCATCTTCGCCACGTTGCCGCTCCCGCCGCCGTCCCTTTACGTACGGCCCCATCGTGCCAGGTTCATCCGCGCGGGTCGCAGTGCCTCGGATCTGTGTTCCCGCCTGGTACACCCTGCCGATCGGCCGGTCGGCCCAACGTCGGTCTAACCTTGACCCGTGCTGCTGCTCGCGTTCGACACCGCTACCCCCGCCGTCACCGCCGCCGTCCACGACGGCACGGCCGTCCTCGCCGAGACCCACCAGGTCGACGCCAGGCGCCACGGTGAACTGCTGCTGCCCGCGATCGACCAGGTGCTGCGGGCCGCCGGGGTGGACAAGCACCGGCTGACCGGCATCGCGGTCGGCGTCGGCCCCGGCCCGTACACCGGCCTGCGGGTCGGCCTGGTGACCGCCGCCGCGCTCGGCCACGCGCTCGGGCTGCCGGTGCACGGCGTCTGCACGCTGGACGCGATCGCCTTCCAGGCCCGCGCCGAGGGCCTGGCCGGGCAGCCGTTCACGGCCGCCACCGACGCGCGCCGCAAGGAGGTCTACTGGGCCTCGTACGACGCCGAGGGCCGCCGCACCGAGGGCCCCGCCGTGGACCGCCCGGCCGAGCTGACCCCGCAGCCGCGCTCCGTCGGCGCCGGCGCGCTGCTCTACCCCGACGCCTTCCCGGGCGCGCACGGCCCCGAGCACGTCTCGGCCGGCGCCCTGGCCGGCTTCGCCGCCGCCGAGCTGGCCGCCGGGCGCGAGCTGCTGCCCAACCACCCGCTGTACCTGCGCCGCCCGGACGCCCAGGTCCCCGCGGCCTACAAGAACGTTCTGGGAGGCAAGGCGGTGCTCCCGGCGTGAACCACGGCACCACCCTGCGCCCGATGCGCTGGTGGGACATCGCGCCGGTGCTGGAGCTGGAGCTGCGGCTCTTCCCCGAGGACGCCTGGTCCGCCGGGATGTTCTGGTCCGAACTGGCCGAGTCCCACCCCGGCGGCACCCGCCACTACACCGTCGCGGCCGCCCCGGACGGCAGGATCGTCGGCTACGCCGGACTGATGGCGATCGCCGGCGAGGGCGACGTCCAGACCATCGCCGTCGACGAGCGCCACCAGGGCGCCGGCCTCGGCACGGCGCTGCTCACCGACCTGATCCGGGAGGCCGCCCGGCGCGAGTGCGCCGAGCTGCTGCTGGAGGTGCGGGTGGACAACCCGCGCGCCCAGCGGCTGTACGAGCGCCACGGCTTCGAACCGGTGGGCATCCGGCGCGGCTACTACCAGCCCGCCAACGTCGACGCGCTGGTGATGCGCCTCGACCACCCGAGCACTGACAGCACTGACCCGAAGGACATTGAGGACACCCGCCATGGCTGACGAACCGCTCGTCCTCGGTATCGAGACCTCCTGCGACGAGACCGGCGTCGGCATCGTGCGCGGCACCACGCTGCTGGCCGACGCGGTCGCCTCCAGCGTCAACGACCACGCCCGCTTCGGCGGCGTCGTCCCGGAGATCGCCAGCCGCGCGCACCTGGAGGCGATGGTCCCGACCATCCAGCGCGCCCTGGACACCGCCGGGATCAAGGCGAGCGACCTGGACGGCATCGCCGTCACCGCCGGCCCCGGCCTGGCCGGCGCGCTGCTGGTCGGCGTCAGCGCCGCGAAGGCGTACGCCTGGGCGCTGGACAAGCCGCTGTACGGGGTCAACCACCTCGCCTCGCACATCTGCGTCGACCAGCTGGAGCACGGCCGGCTGCCCTCGCCGACGATGGCCCTGCTGGTCTCCGGCGGGCACTCCTCGCTGCTGCTCAGCGAGGACATCACCAGCGACGTCCGCCCGCTCGGCGCGACCATCGACGACGCGGCCGGCGAGGCCTTCGACAAGGTCGCCCGGGTGCTCGGCCTCGGCTTCCCCGGCGGCCCGATCGTCGACCGCACGGCCCGCGAGGGCGACCCGAAGGCGATCGCCTTCCCGCGCGGGCTGAGCGGCCGCAACGACCCGGCGTACGACTTCTCCTTCTCCGGCCTGAAGACCGCCGTCGCCCGCTGGGTGGAGGCCAAGCGCCGGGCCGGCGAGGAGGTGCCGGTCGCCGACGTGGCGGCGTCCTTCCAGGAGGCGGTCACCGACGTGCTCACCCGCAAGGCCGTCAAGGCGTGCAAGGACAACGGCGTCGACCACCTGATGATCGGCGGCGGCGTGGCGGCCAACTCGCGGCTGCGCGAGATGGCCCAGCAGCGCTGCGACCGGGCCGGCATCCGGCTGCGGGTGCCCCGGCCGGGCCTGTGCACCGACAACGGCGCGATGGTCGCGGCACTGGGCGCCGAGATGGTGTGGCGCGACCGCACGCCGTCCGCCCTCGACCTGTCGGCGGACTCCTCGCTGCCGGTGACCGAGACCCACGTGCCCCACACGGACTTCCACGGCCAGGCCTACGACGCCCTCGGCGGCGGCGCGGCATGACCGTCGCCGCGATGTGGGAGGCCCGGGCGGCGACCGGCCGGGGCGACGAACTCGCCGCCTGGGTACGGGAGTCGGTGCTGCCCGCGGTCCGCGGCGCGGCCGGGCTGGAGCGCCTCGAACTGCTCTCCGCCCCGGGTGAGCGGGTGCTGCTGATCACCTGGTGGAACGGCGAGCCGGTGCCCGTCGCCGACCCGCCGGCCGGGCTGCTCGGCCGTCCGGTGCACCGTTGGTCCTTCACCAGCGAGCACGTCGAGTAGCCCCTGGCCGGGAACCGCCGCGGCGGTCGGTACCGTGCATAGCTGAGAGAAGGCTGGACGGGAACCGGGAGCGCGCAGCGGTGATCAGGCGGAGCAGGACCAGGACGTACGGGGTGGGGGCGCTGGCCCTGCTGGCCTTCGCCACCGCGTGCGGGGACAACGGGGGCGGTGGCGGTGCCGCCCCCGCCGCCACGACGGCGGCGGCCACGCCCCGGCCCACCGGCGCCGCGCCGACCAGCGCGTCGGCGCCCCCTTCGGCGGGCGCGGACGCGGCGGCCTGGGCCAAGTGGAACCTCACCCCGCTCGCCCCCGCCCCGACGCCGCCCGCCGACAAGCCGATCAAGCTCGAACGGACCGGCCCCGTACCGGTGTTCAGCGATGTGAAGACCAGCGACAAGGTCGTCTTCATCACCATCGACGACGGCGCCGAGAAGGACCCGAAGTTCGTCGAGATGCTCACCGACCTCAAGGTGCCGATCTCGATGTTCCTGACGAAGGACATCGTCAAGAACGACTACGGCTACTTCAAGCCGCTCCAGGCGCTGGGCAACCACATCCAGAACCACACCGTGGACCACCCGGTGATGAGCAAGCTGTCGGCCGACAAGCAGAAGGCCGAGATCTGCGACGACCAGGCCGCGCTCACCCAGCAGTACGGCACCGCCCCGCTGCTGTTCCGCCCGCCGTTCGGCGACGGCGCCAACACCCCGATGCTCAACACCTCGGTGCAGCAGTGCGGCCCGCGCGCGATCGTGCTCTGGCGCGAGTCGATGCAGATCCACGACATGCAGTACCAGGCCGCGGACAAGAAGCTGAAGCCCGGCGACATCGTCCTGGCGCACTTCCGCGGCCCCAAGGAGCTCAAGGGCGCCACGATGACCCAGATGTTCGGCGACCTGCTGGCCCGGATCCAGGAGCAGGGCTTCTCGGTGGCCCGGCTGGAGGACTACATCCAGGCGCCCGCCTCGTAGCCCGGTCCCGGTCCCGGTCCCGGCGCCGTGGGCCGGGCCGGGCCGCCCAGGGGGTCAGACCGGCTGCCCCAGCATCATCAGCGGCCCGTTGTCGGTGCGGCTGAGGATCACCGTGACGGTGTTCGGCCCGGAGGGCTTGAGCTGGCGGCGCAGCTCCTCCGGGGTGATCGCCATCCCGCGCTTCTTGATCACCACCGTGCCGACCGCCCGCTCGCGCAGCAGTGCCTTCAGCTTCTTGATGTTGAACGGCAGCACGTCGGTGAGCTCGAAGGCGTGCGCGTACGGCGTCGCGACCAGCTCGTCCGAGGTCAGGTAGGCGATCTTCGGGTCGATCAGCCGGCCGCCCACCTGCCCGGCCACCTCGGCCACCAGGTGGGCCCGGATCACCGCGCCGTCCGGCTCGTACAGGTAGCGCCCGACCGGGCCGGCCGGCGGGTCGGGCAGGTCGCCGCCGGTCAGGCTGGCGCCGTGCGGCAGCAGGGTGGCGCGGTGCGGGCTGGTGGCCCTGGTGCCGAACCAGAGCACCGCCTCCTTGACGTCGCCGTGGTCCGAGACCCACTCGGCCTCGGCGTCCTCCGGCACGGCCTCGTGCGGGATGCCCGGCGCGACCTTCAGCGCGCCGATCGGGGTCCGCCGGCCGGCCTCGATCGCCCAGGAGAGCGGCGGGGCGTACGCCTCCGGGTCGAACACCCGGCCGCGCGCGGTGCGCCGGGCCGGGTCGGTGAACACCGCGTCGTAGCCGGTGACGTCCACCTCGGCGACGTCCGCGCAGCGCACCTCGACCAGGTCGGCCAGGCCCAGCGCGGCCGCGTTGGCCGCGGTGGCGGCGCAGGCCGCCGGGTCCTTGTCGACGGCCAGCACCTCGATGCCGGCCCGGGCCAGCGCCAGCACGTCCCCGCCGATGCCGCAGCACAGGTCCGCCAGCCGCCGTACGCCCAGGTCGGCGAACCGCCGGGCCCGCCACTCGGCCACGCTGCGCCGGGTGGACTGCTCGACCCCGTTGGGCGTGAAGTACATCAGGTCGGCGTCCGCCCCGAACTTCGCCCGCGCCCGCTGCCGCAGCCGCGCCTGCCCGAACGCGGCCGACACCAGCTCCGCCGGGTGCTCCCGCCGCAGGCGGGTCGCCAGCGCGAGCTCCTCCTCGGGGGTGAACTCGCGCAGCTCGGCGAGCAGGGCCTGGCCCTCGGGGGTCAGCAGCGGCTGGAGGTTCTCGGTGTCCACGGGGCCATTCTCGCGGGTCGGCCGGGTGGCCGGTCGGCCGGAGCGGCCGCGCGGCGTTCACCGGCCGATGACGGGGACGTCGGAGGTCAGCCAGAACACCAGCGGCATCAGCGGCGCGGCCGCCAGCGCGGCGTACGGCGTGATCCGGTACCCGAGCCGCCGGGTGCCGAGGCCGGTCAGTGCCAGCAGGACGAGCATCACCACGACGCCGAAGACGTCCAGGGCCTCCACCCCGGGGCCGTACAGGGCGAGCAGCTTCAGCCAGTTGAGCACGAACGACCCGACGGACGCCGCCGCGACGGCCCCGGCGACCACCACCGCGGCGAGCACCAGGTCCGGCGCCCAGTGGACCGGCGGCCGCCCGGGCGCGCCGTGGGGCCGGCTCACCGGAGCCACCCCGCGCCGGCGAGGG
>NZ_LFVW01000457.1:0-9552 GCF_001182915.1 Kitasatospora sp. MY 5-36 | reverse complement strand
CACCCCCCGCCTCACCACCTTCCTCACCCCCACCCACCACCCCTGACCACGTACCCCCGCAGCATGAGAAGTCGGCCCATCCGACTTCTCACGTCCCCCCACTCAGTCGCACCAGGAGCACGGCCCGGATCCGCCACCGCATGCCGCCTATCAGTTTCCGCCGCGTCCACGCCTGCGGCCGGCCCGGCTTGATGCCCTGCGGCAGCAACGGTTCAAACCACGTCAACTGACTATTCGTCAGATCTCCATGTCCCACGGAGCGTGATCGTTTCACCGTCGAGATCCACTTTCGCGACAAGCCCTCGCGCACCCGCTCGCCAGGCAGCAGGCGCTTCACAGGCGGCCGGTCGGGACAGGGAGGCGATCAGTCCGGGCGGAGCTCTTGCAGGCCTTGCGCTTGCCCCGGCCGTCGTCCCACCGGGACTGTTCGCCGGGTTTGCAGCAGATCAGGGTGACGATCGAGACCCGTCGACGGGAGCTGACCTCGCTCCATCTCCCTCTCCACTTAAGCAAATTGCCACTCACTCAGCCCGGGAAGCGAGCGACTGCGGCCGGGCAGTAAGCACCACCTGATCACCGACGCCAACGGTATCCCGCTCGCTGCCCCCTGACCGGCGGGAACCGCAATGACGTCACCCAGCTCATTCCACTGCTTCAGGCACTGCCGTCCGTTCGCGGCAAGCGCGGCCGGCTCCGGCGCCGGCCCGACGCCGTGCTCGGCGACCGCGGCTACGACCACGACAAGTACCGCCGCCTGGTCTGGAACCTCGGCGTGAAGCCGCTCATCACCCGCCGAGGCACCGAGCACGGCTCCGGACTCGGCGCTCAACACTGGGTCGTGGAACGCGCCTTCGCCCACCTGCACTGGTTCCGACGCCTGCGCATCCGCTGGGAGATCCGCGATGACATCCACGAGGCCTTCCTGAGCCTGGGTTCCATCGGGCGCCATTCGCCTGCACCCATGCCGGGCTCAACCGCTGGTTGAGGCCGAGCTCGCATGCCCGCTCCTCCAGCCTGACCAGCGAGGTCGTATCGAGGACCTTCAACTCCCGAGGCACCGCCTCATCCGAGTTCATCGCCCCATGCTGCCCGATGGCACCCCAGCGACTGGAACCGACCATCGAAGACCATTTCGTTAGGAGTTCTTACTCCTGGATGGTGGACCGACGCCGCGCACGTATCGCACGATGAGGGCGTACCCGCGGATCGACGGCTCTCAGCCTCTGCGGCGAGGCGGGTTCAACCTGAGCCTGTTCCTTATGGTGCGGCTCGGTTTCGCTAGCGGGGCGGGTGTGAGCGGACCGGTCCGGTTCGGTCGCGTTCGATCAGCGTGGCGGGGCGTTTGACGGTCTTGCCCACGTCGCAGCGGGGGGGCTTGGTCCGGTTCGGGACGCCGGCCGGCCTGGGCCCGGGCGGGTCGGCTTGGGTGCACGTTGTCTGTAGTCGGCCCTACTCGGCGTCCTGTGCCTCGATCAGGTCGAGGTCGCGAACGCAGAAGGTGTGGTGCTCGAAGGTCTCCTTGAGCACCGTGCCGAGGCACTGCCGCACCAAGCGGCCCCGGGCGTACGGCGGCCAGACATCGTCGTCGGGCACCGGCGCTCGCGCTGCGAGCTGCACGGCGGTGACCTCATCGAGCCAGGCCTCAAGCTCGGCGGCCTGCGCGTCACGCACGCTCACGATCTCGTCGAGGGCCGGATCGAGCGAGAGGTCAAGCCCGTGCGCTCCACGGTAGGGCTCGACGGTCGGCCCAATGCCCATCGGCGTGAACAGCTCCGTCGAGCCCAGGCAGCAGCGGCGGAACCACGAGTCGTGGACGAAGACCAGGTGGCGCAGCGTCTGCACCGCCGACCACTCGTCGTTCACGCTGCGGCGCTCGATGCCGGGCGTACGGCGGATTCGCTCGATCGTGGCGGCCCAGCCGGCATGGAGCTGACGCGATGCCTCGCGCAGATCGTCAGGGTCCTCGGAGCGGATCAGCACCCGCACCGGATGGCGCCGGTCGAGCTCTGCCTCGACGTACTCGGTGACCTCGACACCGTTCACTACGAGGTTGGTGACGTGCCCGTCGATCACGGCATCCTGCATGACGACGCCGATCAGGCGCGCCCCGGTCAGATCGCACTCGCGGAACTCCGCACTGTGCAGATCCTCGTCGATATATCGCGTCATGTCCGCATACTAGGTCCGAGCACCGACAAGCCGGCCTCCCCGGTTTGATTTAGCTTGTTCCTTGGCATCGGGCCCTGATTGTGCCCGTCGATGGCTCACTCGTTCGGGTGATCGGCGGACATGGGGACGGCCCGGTCGTGATCCTGACTCTGCGAGGAGATCGAGGAATCGACGACGGGGCCGTGCCGATGGGTGTGCTCCGACTTGCCACCCGGCGAGACATGTTCGTGGAACTGCCACTCTTCCGGGAGGACTACTACGCCAGCCTGTCCGCGCGGGCGGACGCGTTCTTTGAGCCGACCGACGCGCTGCTGTGCTCGGATGCGCCCACCCGTACGCCGGTGGAGCTGTCACTGACCGCCGAGCACCGCCGCGGCTACGGCTCCCTGTACGGCGCGCTCGACCACGGCTGTCTGGACACCGAGCTGCTGCGGGACCTGCTGGCCGAGCTGCCACTGCCCCGCTTCGCGGGCCGGATCGTGCTCACCGTGGACGTCTCGCCGTGGCTGCGCTCCGACGCCGCCTGCTCGCCCGAGCGGCTGTTCTGCCTGGTCCACGGCCGCGCTGGCCAGGCGTCCAACCACGTGGTGCCGGGCTGGCCCTACTCGTTCGTCACCGCGCTCACCCCGGACCGGACCTCGTGGACGCAGGTCCTGGACGTGGTCCGCCTCGGCCCGACCGACGATGCTGCGCTGGTGACCGCCGCCCAGCTGCGGCAGGTGGTCCGGCGCCTGGTCGCCGCGGGTCAGTGGCGCGACGGCGACCCGGACATCATGATCGTGATGGACGCGGGCTACGACCCGATGCGCCTCGCGTACGTGCTGCGGGACCTGCCCGTCGAGGTCGTCGGCCGCCTGCGCTCGGACCGCGTCCTGCGACTGGCGAAGCCCGCCTACGTCTACGACCCGAAGGGCGGGGCCCCCGAAGCGCGGGCCCCGCTTCCCGCTCGCCGACCCCGCCGCCTGGCCCGAACCCACGCTGACCACCAGGAACGACACCCCGCGCTACGGCAAGGCCGAGACGACGGCGTGGGACCGGGTCCACCCCTACCTCACCCACCGCTCCGCCTGGATCGGCGACGACGGCGAACTCCCGCTGGTCGAGGGCACTCTGATCCGGCTGAAGGTCGACCACTTGCCCGGCGACCGCGACGCGCCACCGGTCTGGCTGTGGTCCTCCAAGACGGGCGCCACCGCCGATGACATCGACTTCATCTGGTCGGGCTACCTGCGCAGATTCGACCCGGAGCACACCTCGTGATCATCGCCCACACCCAGCTCCGCCTCGCCGCCCCACTCGCCGCCGACCAGCGCCGCCCTTGGGAGAAGACCAGCCGCCCCGGCGTCGCGCTGACGCCGACCCGCGTCCGCCGGGGGTTCCGGAACATCCGACCCCCACCTGCCCAGTCCGGCCCGTGCGCCCAAACCCAGCACGCCCGGCCCCGGCCGGCCACCCGGCATCCCGAACCGGACGAAGGCCACCCCCTGCGACGTGGGCAGAACCGTCAAGGTCCCCGCCACGCTGATCGAACGCGACCGAACCGGACCACAGCGATCAGCGCCCCGGTGAGCACGCCCCCACCCCGTTGGTCAAGGATCAACCTGAGTAACGGCGCAGGAAGTCGGCCAGGCGGCGGGATGTGGGACCCCGTTCCGGAAGGGGGCCGGGAGCAGGGACCGGATACAGCTGGCCGGCGGCGCTGGCGGAGGGTTAGGCCACGAGGTGCAGGGGTGGGTGTCGGAGGCGTGGGGGTGCGGGGGGCGTGCGTAGCGTTGCCGGATGACCGAAGGGACGCGGGGCGGCGGGGCGGCGCAGGTGAGTGCGGCTCATGTGATGGCGCCGGCGGTGGTGTTCGCCATTCCGGTGCTGAAGCTGGCGTGGACGCTCGGGGGTGGGGACGCGGCCCGGGACGCGCTGCTGGCGATGGGGCCGGCGAACTGGGTGGACGTCGTCATCGGGATGTTCTTCGCCGAGCCGGTGCTGGCGGTCGTGCTGGCCGCGGTGCTCTCCTACATCGGCTACGCCTACCGGGCCGCTCACGGCGGGGCCGCCCGGCGCCAGGGGCGGGCCCTGGCGGAGACGGCGGCCCGGGCGGCGATCCTGCCGGGGGCGCTCGGGGTGGTGGTCGGGGCGTTCAACGGGCTGTGGTGGGGTGTGGCCGCGGGCGTCCTGGGCTACCTGTTGCGGCTCGGCGTGGTGGCCGAGTACCGGACGGGCGCGCGCTCGGCCGACACCGGCCGGCGCACCGGCCGGACCGCCGTGGCCTTCGGGCCCCGGGCCGTCGAGGCGGTCCGGGTCGCGGCGCTGCTGCTCTCCCTGGTGGTGCTTCCGGCGCTCTCGGTCGTCGCCGCCCTCGACGGCCGGTCCTGGACGAGCGTGTTGATGTGCGACGTCGACACCGGCGCCGGCCCGCAGCGCGCCCGGCTGGTCGAGCTGGACCGTCAGGCTCCGGGCGTCGTCGGCTGGGACGTTCCCGCCCACGAGGTGGTCAGCGGCACCAACTGCGCCACCGACCCGGACGACGTCCTCCGCGCCCCGTGGTGGCGCCGGTAGGGCCGACGACCGGACAGGCCGGTCCGATGATGGCCCTCCTCCCTCCGAGGCCATGGCGTACCTTCGCTGGAACGCGCCTCCGTGGGCGCCGTCCACGTCGAGCGCGCGGCCGCCGGGCTGCCCGAGGCCGCTGCGGTCCGGGACGGGAGGGTGGCTCCGCCGGTGGGGGCTCAGTAGATCAGGTAGCCCGGGCGGTGCCCTTCGTCGTCGATCTCCCCGGTCGCCTGGGCCCGCAGCTTGCGGGACAGTTCCTCCAGGGCGCGGGAGGCCGCGACCTCCTCGCCGATCCTGGCGAGCGGACGGTCGTCCGCGCTCTTCACGGACTCGCCGTGCGCGCTCAGGCCGGGCGCCCTGGCGCCGGTCAGCCTGGCGTCACACGCCGTGTGCACGCCGTCTTCCTCGAACCTCAGCTCCACGTCCCACTGGTTGTGCATGCCACACCTCCTGGCGGCGGCCCCCGTCGCGCCTGTCCGGACCGGCACGGACGGTGACCCGTGGCGGCCGCTCACACCAGCGTGCGCCTGCCCTGCCGATGGCGGCAAGCGCTGCCGGAGGGCCTGGTGGCCCGCCCCGCCGCGGGCGTGTCGTGCGATCGGCCCGGGCACCGGCCCGGCGGTAGGCTGACGGGAGCGGCCGCGACGCCCGACCCACCTCTCGGACTCGTCGGCGCGGCGCGGGCAGCGACAACCTGGTGGTCCCTCCGTGGCGGTCTTCCTCCTCGCTCTCAGCGCGGCCTGCTGTCTGGGGCTCGGCTTCGTCCTCCAGCAGCACGCGGCTCAGCAAGCCCCGCGCTCCGATCTGCTGCGCTGGCGGCTGCTGCTGGACCTGATGCGGATGCCGCAGTGGCTGCTCGGCACCGGGTTCATGGTCAGCGGGCTGATCCTCTCGGCGTTCGCGCTCAACCAGGGCGAGGTGTCGCTGGTCGAGCCGCTGCTGGCCACCAATCTGATCTTCGCAATGGCCCTGGCCCGGGTGCTGACCCGTCAGACCCTGGGCCGTTCCGGCTGGGCCGGGGTGGCGCTGCTGGCCCTCGGGGTGACGGCCTTCATCGTGGCCGGGCGGCCGACCGGCGGGGGGCCGCCCGCCGGGGACCTGCGGCACTGGCTGGTGGTGGGCACCGTGGTCGGGCTGGTGGTGCTGCTGGTCTCGCTGGCCCGTCGGCTGCCGCTGTTCGAGGAGGCGACCCTGCTGGCGCTCGCCGCCGGGCTGCTCTACGGCCTCCAGGACGCGCTGACCCGGACCACCACCCAGCGCCTCGACCACGAGGGCCTGGCCGCGGTGCTGCGCAGCTGGCAGCCGTACGCGGTGGTGGTGGCGGGGGTGGTCGGGCTGCTGCTGGTGCAGAGCGCCTTCGAGGCCGCGCCGCTGCGGATGTCCCTGCCGGCGCTGACCGCCGCCCAGCCGCTGGCCGGGATCGCCTGCGCGGTGGGTTTCCTCGGTGACCGGTTGCGGGTGACCCCGGGGGCATTGGCGTGGCAGGCGGTCGGGCTGTTGGCGATCGTGATCGGGGTGATCGTGATCGGCCGCCATCCGGCGATGCCCGGGACCGCACGCGACACCCTGGAGAGCATCGGGGCGCCACCGGAGGACGAAGCCGGGGAAGAACCCGGGGACGAACCGGAGGACAAGGCCGGGGACGGAGCGGAGCAGGGGCCCGAGGGGGACGACCGCCCCGGGAGCACCGGCTAAACCGCGATGTGCTGGAACGCGCAGGCGGACGCCGTGGCCGGTGGGCTGGTCGCGGTCACGGGCGTGGCGTGTGTGGTCCGTGCCCGTCGGGCCGGCCGTCCCGAGCGTTTGCCGCTCGCCGCGCTCCCCCTGGTGCTGGGTGTGCACCAGCTGATCGAGGCACTGGTCTGGCTCGGTACGGACGGCGGACTGCCGGACGGCCTCGCCGGAGCGGCCCGCACCGCCTGGGCGGTGGTCGCCCTGCCGCTGCTGCCCGTCCTGGTCCCGGCCGCCGTGTGGTGCGCCGCCGTCGGACCGCGCCGACGGGTGCTCGCCACGCTCACCCTGCTCGGTGCGGCGGTCGCCGTCCCGCTGGCCGTGGCCGTCGGCTCCCATCCGGTGACGGCCGCCGTGCACGGCCACACCCTCGGCTACGCGGTCGGCATCCCGTACCCGGCCCTCCTGCTGGCCGGTTACCTCCTCGCCACCGTCGGCTCCCTCCTGGTGAGCGGCGACCGCCTGCTCCGCCGTCTCGGTCTCGTCACCGGTGCGGGCGCCGTCGTCTGCGCCCTGCTCTGGCACCTCGCCTTCGTCTCCACCTGGTGCGCCCTCGCCGCCCTGGCCAGCCTGTTGCTGCTCCACTGGGCGGGGCACCGCCCGGCGGACGAGCCCGGCCCGGTCACCGATCGGGCCCGCTAGCCGCGCCCGGGGGGCGGCTTACGCGCTGCGCGCCGGTTCCGGCTCGACGGCCGCGTCGGCCGCGCCAACCACACCGCTCGCGCCGGCCACGCTGTCCGCTCGGCCCGAGCGGCCACGGAGGCGGTCCATCTCCCGCCACTCGGGGCGCAGCCCGGCCAGCGTGGTGGTCGCGAAGTACAGGGCGCCGGCCGCGATCAGGCTGGGTATGAGGCCGACCGTGGCGACCGCCGCACCGGCGACCAGGCCGCCGAGCGGGATGCCGGCCCAGGCGAGGGAGTCGCCGAGGGCGTGGACGCGGCCCAGCAGGTGGCGGGGCACCCGCTCGAAGAGCACCGCGCCGAGGATCGGGTTGAGGAAGCCGGAGCCGAAGCCGCCGATCGCGAAGACCGTGATCACCAGCCACATCGGCGCGCCGAGGGCGAGCACCATGAAGCGCGGTGCGCCGCACAGCAGGAAGCCGGTGAAGAAGACCGTCCGTCGGGGCAGCCGGGAGGCGACGGCCGCCGCTATCAGGCTGCCGACGACCGCGGTGGCACCCATGGAGGCGGCCAGCAGGCCGATGGCGGCCGGTCCGTTGCCGGACTCCCGCGCCCAGACCGGGACGAGGACGGTGATGAACCCGGCATCGATCAGGTTGGTGATGCCGATCATCACGATCACGGTGAGCAGCAGCGGCTCCGAGCGCAGGAACGTGAAGCCCTCGCGGAACATCCGCCAGTAGCCCGCTGGCTGCTCCTCCCCGGACGCGTCAACGGCCGGATCAGCGGCCGGATCCGCGGCCGTGGCGGGCACCGCCGGGCGCCCCATGCCGCGCGGGAGCGCGACCGCGATGATCAGCGACCCGAGCGCGAAGGTGACCGCGTTGATCGCCAGCCCGGCCAGCGGGCCCATCAGGGCGACCAGCCCGCCGCCGACCGCCGGCCCGATGGTGGAGGCCAGCCGCTCGGTGACACCCGACAGCCCGGTGGCGCGCTCCATCGGCACCCGGGCGTGGTCGGCCGCCTCCGGGACCATGACGGACTTGGCCAAGTCCCCCGGGCCGCGCATCGCCCCGATCACCGCGACCATCACCAGCAGCACCCAGAACGGGAGCAGCCCCTGCGCGTGCAGCAGCGGGACCAGCCCGGCCGCGACGGCGCTGACCGCGTCCGTCGTCCAGGACACCACGCGCGGCCCGAGCCGGTCGACTAACGGGCCCGTCAGCGCCTTGACCGCCACGTACGGCGCCATCTCGGCGAACGCGACGAGGCCCGTCATGGTGGCGCTGCCGGTGGTGGCCAGGACGAACCAGGGCAGGGCGATGGCCGAGACGCGCGTGCCCGTCACGGAGACGGCCATGGCCGTCAGCACCCCGGCCAGCGGGCGGAAGCTGCGCCCCGGCGCGTCGGTGGCGGTAGCAGCGGTGGCGGCGGTGCCGGTGGTCATGCGGTCTCCCCCTCGCTTGCGGTGGCGGTGGCGGTCGCGTCCGGCAGGAGGTGGACGACCACGGCCACCTGCTCGGTGCCCTCCGGCGCGGGCCCGCCGTGGTCGATCTGCCGGTAGCGCCGGACCACCTCGAACAGCTCGCCGGACAGCTGCTCGGCCTCGGCGGGCGTGAGCTGCAGGACCCGGTCACTGAGGTCCGTCACCCGGCGCCACTCGCGCGGCATGGTCTCGAAGGCGTCCAGCGTGCGCTGGGCGGTCTGGGTGTGCGCGGCCAGGACGGACCGCAGGAAGCCGGCGGCCGTGTCGAGCTCGTCGTCCGCCATGTCGTCCACCGTCCAGACGGTGAGCGGGTGGGCCGAACGCCACCACCGCTCGCGGGCGTTGCCGCGCTCCTCGTCCTCCTCGACGAAGCCCGCGGCGGCGAGCTGGCGCAGGTGGTAGCTGGTGGCTCCGGAGTTGAGCCCCAGCTGCTCGGCGAGCCTCGTCGCCGTGGACGGGCCGTGCTTGCGCAGGAGCCCGACCAACTGCATCCGCACGGGATGCGCCATCGCCCGCATGTTCTTGGCGGTGATGGCGATGTGCGGGTCGTCGCTGTGCTTCCAGCCGCGTTCTTCGGTCATGGCAGGAGACTAGAACCCCAAAGAGTTCTTTGCAAAGGATTTTTTGCGAAAGATCTTTTGCGAAGAAGTCCTTGCGGTTACTCGATCCGCAGTAGGCCACGCCTCCGGGCCCCGCCGGTCGGCGGGTGCCCGGCCGGCCGCTCGGCGGGGGCCCCGGAGCGGACCGCGACCCGGAGCGGGATTGTCACCCGGGCGGCCGAGGCGCACGCTGGCAGGAAGGGCCCGGAAGCCGGCCCACCCCGGTCGGCCGCGGATTCGATGACGGCCGCCGGGGAGCACGAGGGGCAGGGCGATGGCACGCGGGAGGCTCTGGGGCTACGTCGCGACGGGAGCCAAGGCGCTCGGCGCGCTCGGCAGCACCGTCGGCGCGGTCGGCACCGGGCGCCGGGGCGGGTCCGGGCGCGTGGGCGCAGCGGCG
>NZ_LFVW01000456.1:0-9564 GCF_001182915.1 Kitasatospora sp. MY 5-36 | reverse complement strand
CGTCGGCGGCCTGCCGGTGGCGGGCCTCCAGCGCGGCGGACTCGCGGGCGGCGAGGGCGGTCTCGAAGCTGGTCGAGTCGAGGCCGGCCGGGTCGATCGCGGCGCCGGCGCCCGGCTCCCCGCCGGGCTGCTCCCCGTACGCGCCGACGGCGGCGGCGAACTGACGGGTCGACACGTGGACGAGGCTGTCGGGCCCGTAGCCCTGGGTCGGGGGGCGCTCGGACAGTCCGCTGGTGCGCTGGGCGGGCAGGGCTCCGGGGTGGTTGGCCGTACGCTCGGCGCTCTCCGCCCAGGCGTCGGTGTCCGCCTCGGCGGCCGCCGAGGACCTGGCGCCTGACTTGCCGATCAGCCTCATGCCGACTCCCGCTCCCCCAGAGTGTCGCGGCATCGTGCCCCGGCGTGCGTCCGGGGGGACCCCCAGGGGAGGCGCCGGACCCGACGGCCGGTCAGCGGCCGCGCACCGTCCCCCATGTGTCCCATCGTCGCATCACCCAGTACCCGCGTACACCTGCCCCGGCCGAATTCCGGCGGGGCCGACCCGAAGCCGACGAAATTGCTTCGGCGCTTTGTCGATTTCCCGACACGTCAACCCCACAAACCCCGTTGCCGTCCTCCTTGGCGACGGTCGATAGTACCGGAGCGGTTCCCGCCGCTTCCGGACGAGAACGGCCCGGGAGCGGCGCGGGAAACACCAGAGGCCCGGAGGAAGAATCCTCCGGGCCTCTGGCCTTAGTAGCGGGGACAGGATTTGAACCTGCGACCTCTGGGTTATGAGCCCAGCGAGCTACCGAGCTGCTCCACCCCGCGTCGGTGGTTAAACCATAGCACGGGCGCGGGGTGGAACGGAAAACGGTTACCGCAGCTCAGCGGCCGCCTCCGCGGACTACGGCTGCGGGCTGGGCGATCCGCCGCCGGTGGCGCCCGGGGCGGGAGTGCCGGCCGGGGCCGGCGCCGGGCTGCCGCCACGGGCCGCCTCCGCGGCCTTCAGGGCGTCGCCGAGCGCCTTCTGGGCGTTGCCGTAGGCCACCCAGTCGCCGTTCTTGAACGCGGTCTGGCTGTCGCCGTACGCCTTCTCCGCGTCCGAGAGCGCCTTCTGGAGCTCCGGCGAGATCGTCCCGCCCGGCGCCGGCGTCGCCGGTGCCGTCGGGGTGGTGGTCGGAGCGGTCCCGGTACCCGGCGTGGACGGCACGATCGGGGTGGTCGACGGGGGCGCCCCGCCGAACACCTTCTTCAGCGCGGCCTCCAGGGTGTCCTCGAACGCCACGTTGTCGTCCCCGTACACCGCCAGGACCTTCTGCATCGTCGGGTACTTGGCACCGCGACCGCGCACGTACACCGGCTCGATGTTGAGCAGCCCGCCGCCGACCGGCAGGGTCAGCAGGTTGCCGTACTCCAGCTCGGCGTCCCCGCCGCTCTTCAGGGCGAAGATCTGGTTGGCCACCTCCTGGCGGGAGTTGAACTTCGACTGCACCAGGCCGGGGCCGGGGGCGCCGCTCTCGCCCGTCATCTTCAGGATTCGGATCTTCCCGTAGTCGTCCCCCGGGTCCGCGTTGACGGCCATGAAGGCCGCCAGGTTGGGCCGCTGGTTGGGCACGAAGGTGCTGGTGAGCGAGAAGTTCGCGGTGTTGGTGTCCGGCATCCGCACCGTCACGTAGTACGGCGGCTGGACCTGCTTGGTGTCGCTGCTCGGGTCCACCGGGACCTGCCAGATGTCACTGCCATTGAAGAAGGAGTTGGCGTCGGTGACGTGGTACTGGCCGAGCAGGTCGCGCTGCACCTTGAACATGTCCTGCGGGTAGCGCAGGTGCGGCAGCAGCGTCTGCGGGATGTCCGCCTTCGGCTCGACGGTGCCCGGGAAGGCCTTCATCCAGGTCTTCAGGACCGGGTCCTTGTCGTCCCACTGGTAGAGCTTCACCTCGCCGGTGTAGGCGTCCACCGTGGCCTTGACCGAGTTGCGGATGTAGTTGACCTGGTTGGCGGCGGTCAGCAGCTCACCGCGCTGGTTGGTCAGCGAGTCCTTGGTGGCGGCGCCCAGCGTCGTCTTCGAGGAGAACGGGAAGCCGTCCGAGGTGGTGTAGCCGTCCAGCACCCAGACCACGCGGCCGTCCTGCACCACCGGGTACGGGTCGGCGTCGATCGACAGCCACGGCGCGACCTTCTCCACCCGCTCCTTCGGCGTGCGGTTGTAGATGACCTTGGCGCCGTCGGTGATGGCCCCCGCATAGAGGATCTGCGGCTCCGTGAAGCGCACCGCGTACGCGGCCCGGGTCAGCGGGTTGTCCAGCGAGACGCCGCTGCCGCCGGAGTAGGTGTACTCGGCGTTCTGGCCGGTCTTGGGATCGGTGTAGTCGATCTCCTTGTTGGCGCCGCCGACGATCGAGTACGTGGTGGTCTTCTCGCCGTAGTAGATCCGCTGCTGGTAGTCGCCCAGCGTGCCGGTGGCCGGCAGGCCCGACTCGGTGAACACCGGCTGGCCCTTGTCGTCGACCTGGTTGCCCTTGGCGACCACCGCGCCGTAGCCGTGGGTGTACTTGAAGTGGTCGTTGATCCAGTTGCGCTGCACGCCGTTGAGGTCGAGCTCGCGCAGGCCGATCACGCTGTCCTGCTTGTCCTGCCCGGTGCCGTAGCGGTCCACGTCCAGCGTGTTCGGGAAGGCGTAGTAGTTGCGCTGCTGCTCCAGCGACTGGAACGCCGGCGAGACGACGTTCGGGTCCAGCAGCCGGATGTCCGCGATGGTCTGCGCGTCCGGCTTGAGCGCGTCGGCGTTGGTCGTGCCCTGCGGGGTGTACTGGGTGGTCTGCGCGTCAGCGATCCCGTACGCCTGGCGGGTGGCGTCGATGTTCTTCTGGATGTACGGCGTCTCCTTGGCCTGCTCGTTCGGCTTGACCTGGAACTGCTGCACGATCGCCGGGTACAGCCCGCCGATCAGCACCGCCGACAGCACCATCAGCCCCAGGCCGATCAGGGCCGGGGCCCAGGTGCGGCGGATCGGGGTCAGGAAGAACAGCACCGCGCAGATGATCGCGACGAAGAACAGGATGGTCTTGGCCGGCAGGAACGCGTTGGCGTCCACGTAGCGCAGACCCGTCCAGCCCGAGACGCCCTTGTACGAGCCGGTCTTCACCGCCAGCGCGTACCGGTCCAGCCAGTACGCGACGGCCTTCAGCAGCACGAACACGCCCAGCAGCACCGCCAGGTGCCCCTGCGCGCCCGCGCTCGCCCGGCGCCCCGGGCCCTGCAGCCGCAGCCCGCCGTACAGGTAGTGCACCAGCGCCGAGGTCAGCAGCGAGACGATCACCGCGCTGAACGCGAAGCCCAGCACGAACTCGTAGAACGGCAGGTCGAAGGCGTAGAACGAGACGTCCATGCCGAACTGCGAGTCCTTCTCACCGAAGGAGGTCGCGTTCGTCCACATCAGCCAGGTCCGCCACTGGCCCGAGGCCGCGGCGCCGGCCACCAGGCCGATCACCAGCGAGACCCCGATCAGCGCCCAGCGCTTGAACGGCGCCAGGCCCGACCGGTAGCGGTCCAGGCTCTGCTGCTCCACCGACATCGCCGACAGCGGCGGCCTCAGCCGGTGCGCCAGCCAGATGTTGAAGCCGACGATCACCGCCATCAGCAGGCCGAACACCCCGAACAGGCCGATCTTCGTCCACAGCTGGGTGGTGAACACCGAGGAGAAGTGGACCGACCTGAACCACAGCCAGTCCGTCCAGAAGCCCGCGAACATGACGAACAGCAGGAAGAGCACCGCGAGCACGCCCAGGGTCAGCAGGGCCACCCGCGCCCGCCGGGAGGGCGGGCCTACCCTGCGCCGGAAACCCGGCCCTGAGCGTTCGGGCATCTGGAAGACCACGGTGGCACCTCGGCTGTGTCGTCTGAATGGGGTCGGTCGTCAGAGCAACTTAACCAGGCTTTGGCCGAGTTCCCACCGTTAGCAGACGGTTACGACGGCCGCCCGCCGCCGACCGTCCCCGCCACGGCTCCCCCGGCCCTCCCGACGGCCCGCGACAACCCCCGCGACGACCCCCCGACCGCCCCCGGCGGCCTTCCGGCGAGCGCGCCCCGCCCGGCGTGTGAGGATTGAGGCATGTCCGACGCGTCTGATCTGAACAACTCCCCCGACGACGTCTCCAAGCTCCCGGCCGCCACCCCGCTGACCCGGGCCGCGCTGGAGATCGACGAGTACGCCTCCACCCTCGGCTGGGACCTCCCGGCCCGGCTGTTCGCCCTGGTGGACAGCGCCGCCCTGCGCAAGGCCAACCCGAAGATCGCCAAGCAGCTCGGCCTCGCCGACGGCGACGAGCCCGGCCTGACCCCGATCGAGCAGGACGAGCTGCCGGCCGGCATGGAGCTCGACAAGTTCCTCGGCACCATCGCCTGGCCCGACTCCGTGGCCGGCTGCGCCCTGGTCGTCGAGCGCCTCATGCTGCCCCCGGGCGCCGAGCAGTCCCGCCCGCGCGGCGCCTCCGACGCCCAGCTCGCCGAGTGGGTGGCCAACCACCCCAAGCGCGAGGAGGTGCGGATCACCGCCGCGGTGCTCCGCGGCGGCAAGAAGGAGATCGCGCTGCGGCTGCGCTCCAAGGACGTCGCCCGCGAGGTGCTGACCGGCCCCGACCTGGTGCCCGGCCTGACCGACGCGCTGCTGGCGACCTTCGCCTGACGCCTTCCCGCCGATGTTCCCGGGCGGCCGCCCCGGCGGCTGCCCGGCAGGCCCCGTGCCGACGGCCCGACCGCTGCCCGGCGGCTACCCGGTGACTACCCGGCCGCTGCTCGGCGACTGCCCGGCCGCTACTTGGCGGCGCAGGACGGCAGCGCGGAGGTCTGCCCGGAGCGGACCTGCTCCAGCGACTTCAGCGCGCTGTCCAGCGTGTCCGTCTTGATCAGGGTCAGCCCGGACGGGACGTTCTTGGTCGCCTCGGCGCAGTTCGAGGACGGGGTGAAGAAGTACTCGGCACCGGCGTCCCGGGCGGCGATCAGCTTCATCGAGATGCCGCCGATCGGCCCGACCTTGCCGTCGTCGTCGATGGTCCCGGTGCCGGCCACGAACTTGCCGCCGGTGAGGTCGCCGCCCGGGGTGAGCTTGTCGATGATGCCGAGCGAGAACATCAGCCCGGCGCTCGGGCCGCCGACGTCCTGCAGCCCGATGTCGATCTGGAACGGGTAGGTGTGCCGGATCCCGGTGCCGATGCCCACCACCGCGAGCTCCGCCCGCTCGGCGGGGGCCTTCGGGTCGAGGTCCTTGGCGCGGACGGTCGGGACGGTGACGTCGGTCTTCCCGCCCGCCGTGGCGACGCCGTTCGCGTCCTTGACGCGCGGCACGACGGTGAAGACCGCCGACTCGCCCGGCTTGTGCTTGGTGACCGCCGCGACCACCTGCTCGACCGAGCCGGCCGGGACGCCGTCCACGGCCACGATCTGGTCGCCCGCGTGCAGCCGGCCCTCGGCCGGGGCGCCCGCGGTGACCGACTTCACGATCAGCTCGCTGCCGACCGGCACGCCCAGCTGCTTGAGCGCCGCGGTGCGGGCGCTGTCCTCGGAGGAGGCGAACTCCTCGGCGTTCTGCTTCTTGGCGTCCGCGTCCGACTGCCCCTTGGGGTAGACGTTGTCGTGCGGCACCACCAGCACGTCGTCCCGCAGCCAGCCGACCACCGCGTTGACCAGGCTGGGCTCGTACTTGGCCCCGGTGACCTGGACGGTGGTCATGTTGAGGTGCCCGGTCGTCGGGTACGACTCGTGCCCACTGATGCTGATCACCGGCTTGCCGCCCTGGTTGCCGAGCGTGTTGTACGTCGGCCCCGGGCTCATCTCCGTGTACGGCACCTTCATCAGCACCGAGACGCAGAGCAGCGCTATGAGCAGCAGGGTGGCAGCGAGCATCGTCGCGGAGCGGCGTGGCATGCCTCGACAGTACGGGACGTGCCTGAAGCGGCGCCCGCCGGGCTACCGGCCGGAGCCCTCACCCGGGGCGGCGGCGCCCGCGGTGGTGCGTTCCATCGCGGCCATGAAGCGCCGGTGTTCGGCGAGTGAGGCCGGATCGCCGGTGGCCCGCGGGGCCCGCTGGGCCCACCCCGCCCAGAGGGCGGCGACCAGGACGGCGACAACCGGAATGATCAACCAGGCGAGCACACCCATACCAGCACTCCCAGCTCGTCGTGTCTATGAGCAGATTAACCACTCCGGCGGACAACGCGGCCGGCGCCGTCCGGGTTACGGGACGGCCGATCGGCTCACTTCCAGGGAGTATCCGGAGCGCCGGCACGGACCCGTTGGAGTGAGACCGCGGCGCGCCTGACCCGACGGACGCGCGAGGTGTGCCGTTCGGTTCCGACCGGCTCGGTGCCCTCGCGTCCGGTTCCGTGCCGTGCCGTGCCGTCCGGTCCGGTCCGGTCCGGTTCCGTCGGGTCCGGGCCGGCCTCAGCAGTTGCCGGCGCCGACCCACTCCTCCGCGCCGTCGGAGAAGACCTGGTGCTTCCAGATCGGCACCTCGTGCTTGAGGTCGTCGATCAGCCGGCGGGCGGCCGCGAAGGCCTCGCCGCGGTGGGCGCAGGAGACGGCGACGATCACGGCCTTGTCGGTGATCTCCAGCCGGCCCACCCGGTGGACCGCGGCCAGCGCCCGGACCGGGAAGTCCGCGGTCACCTTCTCGGCGACCCGGCGCAGCTCCTGCTCGGCGGTGGGGTGGCAGCTGTACTCCAGCGCGGAGACCGACTTGCCACCGTCGTGGTCCCGGACCGTCCCGACGAAGACGGTGGTGCCGCCGGCCGCGTCGTCGCCGACCGCCTCGTACACCTCGTCCAGCGAGAGCGGGGTGTCGCGGATGGCGAGCAGGCGGATGGGGTCGTGGTTGTCGGACATGACCCCATGATTCCCCATCCGGGACGCTCCGGGGCAAGTACTTTCCGCACCGCGGTTCCGGAATTTCGCATCGTGAGAAATCGCGGGAGAGCGCCGCCCGCCGACCGGGCCCCGCCGTCCGGCACCGGCCGATCGGAACCGGCGCTCAGGACCGGCCGCTCGGGACCGGCCGCTCAGAACCGCCGCCGCTTGCGGGCCCGGCGCACCAGCGCCGCCGTACCGACCAGCGCCACCGTGGCCCCGGCCGCCCCCAGGCTGGTCGCCGCCTCCTTGCCGCCCAGCCGGCGCCCGGCCACCGCGTGCTTGCCGGACACCTGCTCCAACAGCTCGGCCAGCACCTGCTCATTGGTGTGCGCCGGACGCCAGCCCGCCTCGTGCAGCCGGCTGCCGGACACCACCCACGGGTACATCGTGTACGCCAGGTCCCCGGCCGGGGCCGGGGTCAGGCCCAGCCGGTGCAGCCGCGCGGCCGTACCGAGCGCCAGCGAGGCCGGCAGCTCCATCCGCCGGATCCCGGACAGCCGCTCCACGTCCTCCTGCTCCAGCCAGCCGTCGCAGCCGACCGTCACCTCGCCCTCGACCAGGCCCAGCGCCGCGTACTCCAGCGCCGCCGCCAGGTCGTCCACGTGGCAGAACTGCCAGCACGGCCGGGAGCCGGCCACCACCAGCAGCCTGGGCGCCTCGAAGTGCCGGGTCAGCACGGTGTCCACGCCGGGGCCCACCACCACGGCCGGACGCAGCACCGTCACCTGCAGGCCCGGGTGGGCGCGCGGCGCCCGGCGGGCCAGCCGCTCGATCTCCAGCAGGTCCCCGACCAGCGAGGCCTCCTCGGTGGCCCTCAGCTCGGAGTCCTCGGCCAGCGGCACCTCGTTGTCGGCCAGCGCGCCGTAGACCATCGCCGAGGTGCACAGCACCACGCGGTGCACCCCGGCGGCCGCAGCCGCGGTCAGCACCGTCTGGGCGCCGCGCACGTTGTAGGCGCTGCGGGCCCGGGCGTCCGACTCCATGCCGAAGTCCATCGCCAGGTGCACCACCACGTCGACCCCGGCCAGCCGCTCGGCCACCGCCGGGTCGCGCACGTCGAGGACCCGCCACTGCACGCCCGGCACGTCGCCGCGCCGGTCGTCCACCGCGAGGACCTTCCGCACGTGCGGCGAGGCCACCAGCCGGGCGGCGACCCGCTCGCCCAGCACCCCCGCGGCGCCCGTGACCGCCACGGTCAGCGGCCGTCCGCCGTAGGCTGGAGGCGGCGACGCCGTGGTGTCCGACGCGTCCTCTCCTCCGGTCTCTCCTCCGGTCAGCCCAGAGCGAACGTCCGAGGGCGGGGAACTCACCGGCCATCCTCCACGGTTAGCTTTATGTGCGTACGGACGTGTGTCACGTACGTCCATCCTGCCCGAGGCGAAGGCCCGGTGGTGCACCCGGCGCGGGCCTGCCGCGCGGGAGCCGCCCCGAGTCCCCCACTCCGCCGCCGCCCCGGGCGCAGACTTTCCCGCCACACCCGCATGACGGCCGACCGGATCGAGGACCCCGTGAGCGACCTTCCCTTCGGATTCGGCGTTCCGCCAGAGGAGCCCGAGGACGGCAAGGCCAAGCCCGACGACGCGCAGAAGAAGAAGGACCAGGAGCAGTCCGACAGCGGCCCCCAGCCGTTCGGCTTCGGGAGCGGCAACCCCTTCGGCGCGCTCTTCGGCATGCCCGGCGCCCCGGGCGGCCCCGGTGGCGCCGGTGCCGACAACCCCTTCGCCGCGATGTTCGGCGGCATGAACCCGGGCGACCTCGGCGCCGCCTTCCAGCAGCTCGGCCAGATGCTCTCCTTCGAGGGCGGCCCGGTGAACTGGGACCTCGCCACGAACATCGCCCGCCAGACCGTCGTCGCCGAGCCCGCCGAGGGCAAGAGCAAGGACCGCTCGGTCAGCGCGGCCGAGCGCTCCGCCGTCGCCGAGGCCGTCCGCCTGGCCGACCTGTGGCTCGACGGCTCCACCGAGTTCCCCTCCGGCGCCGGCACCGCCGTCGCCTGGAGCCGCGCCGAGTGGATCGAGGCCACCCTCCCGGTCTGGAAGGACCTGGTGGACCCGGTCGCCGAGCGGGTCGGCAACGCCATGGGCGGCGTCCTGCCCGAGGAGATGCAGGCCATGGCCGGCCCGCTGATGGGCGTGATGCGCTCGATGGGCGGCGCCATGTTCGGCACCCAGATCGGCCAGGCGCTCGGCGCGCTCGCCGGCGAGGTGGTCGGCTCCGCCGACATCGGCCTGCCGCTCGCCCCGGCCGGCAAGGCCGCGCTGCTGCCGCAGAACGTCGCCGAGTTCGGCGAGGGCCTGAGCGTGCCCGCCGACGAGGTCCGGCTCTACCTCGCCCTGCGCGAGGCCGCCCACCAGCGGCTCTTCGCCCACGTGCCGTGGCTGCGGGCCCACCTGCTGGGCGCCGTCGAGGCCTACGCGCGCGGCATCAAGGTCGACACCTCCCGGATGGAGGAGCTGGTCGGCCAGCTCGACCCCACCAACCCGGAGGCGCTCCAGGAGGCACTGGCCGGCGGCCTGCTCCAGCCCGAGGACACCCCCGAGCAGAAGGCCGCGCTCGCCCGCCTGGAGACGGCGCTCGCGCTGGTCGAGGGCTGGGTCGACGCCGTCGTGCACGCCGCCGCCGAGCCGCACCTGCCGCAGTCCGGCGCGCTGCGCGAGACCGTCCGCCGCCGCCGCGCGGCCG
>NZ_LFVW01000455.1:0-9565 GCF_001182915.1 Kitasatospora sp. MY 5-36 | reverse complement strand
CCGCCCCGACCACCACCGCCGCCGCCGCCGACGTCGCGCTCGGCACCACCGCCCCGGCGCCGGCCGGCGACCGTGAGACCGGGACGGTCGGCGCGCTGTTCAGCGGCACGCCGACGGCCGGCGACCACTTCTGCACCGCCAGCGTGCTGCACAGCGCCACCGGCAACCTGCTGCTGACCGCCGCGCACTGCCTCAGCAGCACCGACGGCGTCACCTTCGCCCCCGGCTACCGCGACGGCTCCGCCCCGTACGGCACCTGGCGGGTGACCGCGATCCACACCACCGCCGGCTGGTCCCAGAAGGGCGACGAGGACGAGGACTTCGCGATCCTGGAGACCGCCCCCAGCAACGGCCGCAACGTCGAGGACGTGGTCGGCGGCAACCGGCTGGGCACCGACGAGCCGTTCGGCGCCACCGTCCGGCTCTACGGCTACCCCGCCGACGCCGAGGCGCCCGTCCTGTGCACCAACACCACCGGGCAGCAGAGCGCCTACCAGCGGGTCGTCCACTGCCCGGCCTACCCGGGCGGCACCAGCGGCGGCCCGTGGATCAACACCGCCACCGGCGACGTGATCGGCGCGATCGGCGGCTACCAGCAGGGCGGCGACACCGACGACATCTCGTACAGCGCCCTCTTCGACCACACCATCGCGGACCTGTACACCCAGGCCGAGGCGGCCGCCTCCTGAGGCACCGGGTCCGGACCCGGCCCCCACCCGGGCCCGGACCCGGTCGCGCGTCCGCAAACGACAAAGGCCCAGATCCGTGGATCAACTCCACTGATCTGGGCCTGACTTGCACTTCCTGCGAAGTGCCCCCGGTAGGATTCGAACCTACGCACCCGCCTCCGGAGGGCGGTGCTCTATCCCCTGAGCTACGGGGGCCTGTTGGCCTGTCGGTCGCTCGCGCTTCCGACGTGAGAACAGTACCAGGCTCCGGCGGTGGTCCGTGCACGGGTTTCCCCGAAGATCGTCCGGCCCGGGGATCGACCCGCGAATCGGGCGGCGGATCGACCCGGGGATCGGCCCGGGGATCGGGCCGTGTGCCGGGTGGGGGCGGAAGTGCCCAAAGGCCGGACGGGGCGGCGGGGCCGCCGATACCCTCGGTGAGGTGTCGGGAGTGTCCGGGCGGGTCCTCGTGGTGGACGACAGCGAGGTGATCCGCCAGCTGATCAGGGTCAACCTGGAGCTCGAGGGCTTCGAGGTGGTGACCGCCGCCGACGGCGCCGAGTGCCTGGAGGTCGTCCGCCGGGTGCGGCCCGACGTGGTGACGCTGGACGTGGTGATGCCGAGGCTGGACGGCCTGCGGACGGCGGCCCGGCTGCGCGCGACCCCGGACACCAGCCGGCTGCCGATCGCGATCGTGAGCGCCTGCACCCCGGCGGACCTCGACCTGGGGGAGACGGTCGGGGTGGACGGCTACCTCGGCAAGCCCTTCGACCCGGCCGATCTGGTGGCCCTGGTCCGGCGCCTGATGGGGCTCGCGGAACAGTCCGCCGGGCCGTCCGGCGGGCGCCGTGCCGGTCCGTCCGACGCAGTTCGCCCTGAGCGAACAGAGCGGACGGATCGCGGCTGAGACCCGGTAACCACGGCGCACCGGCGTCTCAACCGGTAAACCGGGTGGCGGGCGGGCACCCCGTCTCGCCTACGCTTGGCGTCGTGACCCCCGCAGACCTTTCCCAGGCAATCCAGGCCGCAGTGAGCTCCGCCGTCGAGGCGGGCGAGCTGGCCGTCGCCGTGCCCGAGCACGTGACGGTCGAACGGCCCAAGAACAGGGACCACGGCGACTACGCGACCAACGTGGCCCTCCAGCTCGCCAAGGCGGCCGGCAAGCCGCCGCGAGCCGTTGCCGAGCTGCTGGCCGACCGCCTGCGAGGGATCACCGGCGTCGCCAAGGTCGACATCGCCGGTCCGGGCTTCCTGAACATCACCCTGGACACCGCCACCGCCGGCGCGCTGGCGCGCACCGTCGTCGAGGCGGGCGAGGCCTACGGCCGCAACGAGGCCCTCAAGGGCCTGAGGATCAACCTGGAGTTCGTCTCCGCCAACCCGACCGGCCCGATCCACATCGGCGGCGTCCGCTGGGCCGCCGTCGGCGACTCGATGGCGCGCGTGCTGCGGGCCTCCGGCGCCGACGTCACCACCGAGTACTACCTCAACGACGCCGGCGTGCAGATCGGCAAGTTCGCCGCCTCGCTGCAGGCCGCCGCGAACGGCCGCCCGGCGCCCGAGGACGGCTACGTCGGCGAGTACATCGTCGACATCGCCAAGGCGCTCACCGACGCGATCCCCGGCGTGCTCGACCTCTCCGAGGAGGAGCAGCTCCAGGTCTTCCGCACCGAGGGCCTCAAGCTCATGGTCGCCGAGATCAAGCGCTCGATGGACGAGTTCGGCACCCACTTCGACGTGTGGTTCTCGGAGAAGACGCTGCACGACTCCGGCGCGGTCGAGAAGGCCATCGACCGGCTGCGCGAGCAGGGCCACGTCTTCGAGCAGGACGACGCGGTCTTCCTGCGCACCACCGACTTCGGCGACGACAAGGACCGCGTCCTGGTCAAGGCCGACGGCGACAAGACCTACTTCGCCGCCGACGCCGCGTACTACCTGTCCAAGCGGGACCGCGGCGCCGAGGTCGCGCTCTACATGCTGGGCGCCGACCACCACGGCTACGTCAACCGCCTCAAGGCCATCGCGGCCTGCGCGGGCGACGACATGGACCACAACATCGAGGTGAAGATCGGCCAGTTCGTGAAGATGCTTCGCGACGGCGAAGAGGTCCGCATGTCGAAGCGGGCCGGCAACATCATCACGATCGACGACGTGATCGAGTGGATCGGCGTGGACGCCGCCCGCTACACCCTGGCGCGCTCCTCCACGGACTCGACGATCACGCTGGACATCAACCTGCTGACCAGCCAGACCAACGAGAACCCGGTCTTCTACGTCCAGTACGCGCACACCCGGATGTGCGGCGTGGCCCGCAAGGCCGCCGAGCTGGGTGTGGACAAGGGCACGGTCGAGCAGTTCAAGCCCGAGCTGCTCGCCACCGAGTGGGAGTCCGACGTGCTCGGCCACCTCGCGGAGTTCCCGCGGGTGCTGGCCACGGCCGGCGAGCTGCGCGAGCCGCACCGGGTCGCGCGCTACCTGGAGGACCTCGCGGGCAAGTACCACCGCCTGTACGAGAACTGCATGTTCCTGCCCAAGGGCGACGAGGAGCTCTCCGACACGCACCGCGCCCGCCTCTGGCTGGTCGAGGCGACGCGCACCGTGCTCGCCAACGGACTCACGCTCCTGGGCGTGACGGCGCCCGAGCGGATGTAGGCACCACCCCCAAGCGCACGGCGGGGGCGGCTGACGGTCAACGTGGACCGTCGCCGCCCCTCGCCATAGGTCTCGAAGGATCTCCGAAGATGAGTCGCTCCGCACACCCGGCAGGCCCCCGTCACGGCGACGTCCTGCCCGAGGGCCACTACCAGGCCCCGCCCGCCGACCTGAACGCGCTCGACCCCAAGGTCTGGTCGCGCACCGTCGCCCGGAACGCCGAGGGCGTGGCGACCGTCGGCGGCATCGACGTCAAGCGGCTGGCCGCCGAGTTCGGCACCCCCGCCTACGTGCTGGACGAGGAGGACTTCCGGTCCCGGGCGCGCGCCTGGCGGGACGCCTTCGGCACCGACGCGGACGTCTACTACGCCGGGAAGGCGTTCCTCTCCAAGGCCGTCGTGCGCTGGCTGCACGAGGAGGGCCTCAATCTCGACGTGTGCAGCCCGGGCGAGCTGGCGGTCGCCCTGGCCGCCGGGATGCCGCCGGAGCGGATCGCGCTGCACGGCAACAACAAGTCGGCGGACGAGCTCGAGCACGCGGTGAAGACCGGGGTCGGGCACATCGTGGTCGACTCCTACGAGGAGATCGGGCGCCTGGCCGCGATCGCCGCCCGCCAGGGCGTGCGCCAGCAGGTGCTGATCCGGATCACCGTCGGCGTCGAGGCGCACACCCACGAGTTCATCGCCACCGCGCACGAGGACCAGAAGTTCGGGCTGTCGCTCACCGGGGGAGCGGCCGCCGAGGCGGTGCGCCGGGTGCTCGGCCACGACAGCCTGGAGCTGCGCGGCATCCACTCGCACATCGGCTCGCAGATCTTCGACATGGCGGGCTTCGAGGTGGCCGCCCGCCGGGTGGTCGGCCTGCTGGCCGGGATCCGCGACGAGCACGGCGTCCAGCTGCCCGAGATCGACCTCGGCGGCGGCCTCGGCATCGCCTACACCAGCGAGGACGACCCGCGCGAGCCGGCCGAGATCGCGGCCGCGCTGGCCGACATCGTCCGCCGCGAGTGCGCCGCCGCGAACCTGGACGCCCCCCGGCTGAGCGTGGAGCCGGGCCGGGCGATCGTCGGCCCGACGGCGTTCACGCTGTACGAGGTCGGCACCGTCAAGCCGCTGGAGGGCCTGCGCACCTACGTCAGCGTGGACGGCGGGATGTCCGACAACATCCGCACCGCGCTGTACGACGCCGAGTACTCGGTGGCCCTGGTGTCGCGCACCAGCGACGCGGAGCCGATGCTGGTGCGGGTGGTCGGCAAGCACTGCGAGTCCGGCGACATCGTCGTCCGGGACGCCTTCCTGCCGGCCGACCTGGCCCCGGGCGACCTGATCGCGGTGCCCGCCACCGGCGCCTACTGCCGGTCGATGGCGAGCAATTACAACCACGCCCTCAAGCCCCCCGTGCTCGCCGTCAGGGACGGTGCGGCGCGGGTGATCGTCCGGCGCGAGACGGAGGAGGATCTCCTGCGTCTGGATATCGGATGACGAAATCCTCGTCTCAGATCATGGAACGACCGTAGATCCGTACGGAAAGTCCCGGAGACTGGTAGAGACCGAAGTTCCCGGCGGTCCAGGAAAACCCGCCGGAAATTACCGAAGCAGAAGAATGCAGAGCGGAGTCGGATGATGCGTACGCGCCCGCTGAAGGTGGCGTTGCTGGGTTGTGGTGTGGTGGGCTCCGAGGTGGCGCGCATCATGACGACGACGGCCGACGACCTCGCCGCTCGCATCGGCGCTCCGGTCGAGTTGGCCGGGATCGCGGTCCGCCGGGCCGGGCGGACCCGCCCGGGCGTCCCCGAGCACCTGATCACCACCGACGCCGAGGCCCTGGTCAACCGGGGCGACATCGACGTGGTGGTCGAGGTGGTGGGCGGCATCGAGCCCTCCAAATCGCTGATCCTGTCCGCCTTCCGGCAGGGCGCCTCGGTGGTCAGCGCCAACAAGGCGCTGCTCGCCAAGGACGGCACCGAGCTGCACGCCGCGGCCGCCGAGGCCGGGGTGGACCTGTACTACGAGGCCGCGGTGGCGGGCGCGATCCCGCTGCTGCGCCCGCTGCGCGAGTCCCTCGCGGGGGACAAGGTCAACCGGGTGCTGGGGATCGTCAACGGCACCACCAACTTCATCCTCGACAAGATGGACACCACCGGCGCCGGCTACTCGGAGGCGCTGGAGGAGGCCACCGCGCTGGGCTACGCCGAGGCCGACCCGACGGCCGACGTGGAGGGCTTCGACGCCGCCGCCAAGGCCGCGATCCTGGCCGGCATCGCCTTCCACACCAAGGTCACCGCGGCGGACGTCTACCGCGAGGGCATCACCGAGGTGACGGCGGCCGACATCGCCTCCGCCAAGGAGATGGGCTGCGTGGTCAAGCTGCTCGCGATCTGCGAGCGGGCCGCGGACGGCGAGTCCGTCACCGCGCGCGTCCACCCGGCGATGATCCCGCTGTCGCACCCGCTGGCCTCCGTCCGCGAGGCGTACAACGCGGTGTTCGTCGAGGCCGAGGCGGCCGGCCGGCTGATGTTCTACGGCCCCGGCGCGGGCGGCTCGCCGACCGCCTCCGCGGTGCTCGGCGACCTGGTCGCGGTCTGCCGCAACAAGCTCGCCGGCGCCACCGGCCCCGGTGACTCGGTGTACACGCGGCTGCCGGCCAAGCCGATGGACGAGGTGGTCACCCGCTACCACGTCAGCCTCGACGTGGACGACCGCGCGGGCGTGCTCGCCCAGGTGGCATCCGTCTTCGCCGAGCACGGCGTCTCCATCGACACCGTGCGCCAGCAGGGCCGCGACGGCGACGCCTCGCTCGTCGTGGTCACCCACCGTGCCACCGACGCCGCGCTGTCGGCGACGGTCGACAAGCTCCGCGCGCTGGACAGCGTGCGGGACGTGGCCAGCATCATGCGGGTCGAAGGGGAATAAGGAACCAGCCATGAACGCCGTTGCCGAGAACGTCGTCCGAGGCGCGCACACCCACCAGTGGCGCGGCCTGATCGAGGAGTACCGGGACCGCCTGCCGGTCACCGCGGCCACCCCGGTGGTCACCCTGTTGGAGGGCGGCACGCCCCTGGTCCCCGCCCAGGTGCTCTCCGAGCGCACGGGCTGCGAGGTCTACCTCAAGGTCGAGGGCGCCAACCCGACCGGCTCCTTCAAGGACCGCGGGATGACGATGGCCATCTCCAAGGCCAAGGAGGAGGGCGCGCAGGCGGTCATCTGCGCCTCCACCGGCAACACCTCGGCCTCCGCCGCCGCGTACGCGGTGCGGGCCGGGATGGTCTCCGCGGTGCTCGTCCCGCAGGGCAAGATCGCCCTCGGCAAGATGGGCCAGGCGCTGGTGCACGGCGCCAGGATCCTCCAGGTCGACGGGAACTTCGACGACTGCCTCACCCTTGCGCGTGAACTGTCCGAGAAGTACCCGGTGGCGCTGGTCAACTCGGTCAACCCGGTGCGGATCGAGGGCCAGAAGACCGCGGCCTTCGAGATCGTCGACATGCTCGGCGACGCCCCGGACATCCACGTCCTGCCGGTCGGCAACGCGGGCAACATCACCGCGTACTGGAAGGGCTACCGCGAGTACGCGGCCGACGGCCTCGCCACCCGCACCCCGCGGATGTGGGGCTTCCAGGCCTCCGGCTCGGCCCCGATCGTGGACGGCGCGCCGGTGCTCAAGCCGCAGACCATCGCCACCGCGATCCGGATCGGCAACCCGGCCTCCTGGGACTTCGCGCTCGCCGCGCGGGACGAGTCCGGCGGCCTCATCGACAAGGTGACGGACCGTCAGATCCTGTCCGCCTACCGGTTGTTGGCCTCGCAGGAGGGCGTCTTCGTGGAGCCCGCCTCGGCCGCCTCGGTGGCCGGTCTGCTGGCCAAGGCGGAGGCCGGCCTGGTCGACCCGGGCCAGCGGATCGTCTGCACCGTGACCGGCAACGGCCTGAAGGACCCGGACTGGGCGGTGGCCGGCGCGCCGCAGCCGCAGATCGTCCCGATCGACCCGGAGGCGGCCGCCCGCAGCCTCGGACTGCTCGACCGGTAAAGGGTCCTGACGCCCCGACGGGCCGACCCTTTCGAGGGTCGGCCCGTCGGAGTTCCCCCCTGACACTTTTGTGTCCATTGGGTTCCGCATTGCGATCCTTTTCCACCCCTCCCGTCGACGGGGAGGGGTGAGCATTTCCGGCCAGAACGGCAACACACCAGATCGAAGGCCCACGGGGTGTACCGCTCGGGAACCTCTCTTCGATACTCTGGCTTCGGCCGTGTGGCACATGCCCCGGGCCCGGCGGGTCCGGGCCGCGCCGACACCGCGACCGCCCGCCCCCCGGAGGGGCCGCGGTCCGTTCCCACCCTCGCACCGACGACGCGCTCCGCGCCGCCCGATTTACCCCAGGAGAGTCCACCGTATGGCCGGTCCCGCGTTCCGTGCCGCCGCCGTCCGGGTCAGGGTTCCCGCGACCAGCGCCAACCTCGGCCCGGGCTTCGACGCCTTCGGGCTCGCGCTGGGTCTGTACGACGACGTGGTCGTCCGGGTCGCCGACTCCGGCCTCTCCGTCGACATCGCCGGTGAGGGCGCCGAGACGCTGCCGCGCGACGAGCGCCACCTGCTGGTCCGCTCGATGCGCGCCGCCTTCGACCGGCTCGGCGGCCAGCCCCGCGGCCTCGAAGTGGTCTGCGCCAACCGGATACCGCACGGCCGCGGCCTCGGCTCCTCCTCGGCCGCCATCTGCGCCGGCATCGTGGCCGCCCGCGCGGTGACCATCGGCGGCCGGTCCGCGCTGGACGACGACGCGCTGCTGGCCCTCGCCTCCGAGCTGGAGGGCCACCCCGACAACGTCGCGGCCTGCCTGCGCGGCAACTTCACCATCGCCTGGACCGACGAGGAGTCGGCCAAGGCGGTCGTGCTGGAGCCGTCCGAGCAGGTCGTCCCGGTGGTGTTCGTGCCGGCCGGCGAGGTGCTCACCGAGACCGCGCGCGGACTGCTGCCGAAGACCGTCCCGCTGGCCGACGCGGCCGTCAACGCGGGCCGTTCCGCACTGCTGGTGGAGGCGCTGACCAGGCGCCCCGAACTGCTCCTCGCCGCCACCGAGGACCGGCTGCACCAGGACTACCGCGCCTCCGCCATGCCGGACAGCGCCGCGCTGGTCGGCGCCCTGCGCGCCGAGGGCTTCCCCGCGGTCGTCTCCGGCGCCGGTCCGACCGTCCTGGCCCTCACCGACGAGGCGGGCGCCGACAAGGTGCTCTCCTTCGCCGGACACCACGGCCACGGCGGCGACCCGGCGTTCGCCGCGCACCGGCTGGACGTCGACCGCACCGGGGCCGTCGTGCTCCCGCTGGACGTCTGAGCAGCCCGAACGGGCCGCTCGGGACCCGGCACCGGCACCCTGCCGAGCCGGGTCCGACGGACACGATTGGCAAGCGCAAGGCTGGGGAATGTCTGAGGGGGTCGGTAGTGTTAACCTCATTGCTGCACCAGGTGCCCTCCGGGGCTAGGTGCGCCGCGTCCCGATCCCAGCGCTCCACGGCAGTGGAGTCCCGGCGATGCACGGGGCGACGATTCTCCGGGAGCCCACCGCAGCGCGTACGCAGCCTGCCTGCGCGACATGCGGCCGCATCCCGAAGCCGTGACGGCACCTGACTCCCACCCGCAGCCTCCCACCTGAGGCCAGGACGGGCGGAGCACGGGCCACCGTCACGCGACGGGGGCCCGGGATTCGCAGGAAGCGTGGGGGTTACGCCCTCAGGGGAGGTCGACACACGACCGGCCCACGCGCCACTCAGCACCACCGTGCTTCACGCACCGCACCTCGCACGTAACCCTCTCTCGACAGGCTCCCGCCATTCGAGGGATCACCGCCTCGGACCGACGCAGTCGAGCGTTGGTCAGGACAGCACAACCGGTCGCCGAGCCAGACAGGCCGACGTCCGCTCCAGGGAAGGACCCTTAGTGAGCGACTCCACCGATCTGATGGGCGCGCGCCCGGACGCAGAGGCGTCGGACGCAGCCGCCGCCCCCGCTGCTCCGGCGCGGCGCCGCCGCAGTGCCGCCGCGGGCCTGGACGGCATGGTCCTGGCCGAGCTCCAGAAGCTCGCCGCGGACCTTGGCATCACCGGTACCGGACGCATGCGCAAGAGCCAGCTGATCGAGACCATCAAGGAGAAGAGCGGCGGGGACCCGCTGCTCGCGGCCGGTGGCACCGCCCCGGCCGCCAAGCGCACCGCCGCCAAGGCGGACGCCGAGGCCCCGGCCGAGAAGCCGGCCCG
>NZ_LFVW01000454.1:0-9567 GCF_001182915.1 Kitasatospora sp. MY 5-36 | reverse complement strand
AACGCGGCCAGCACGGCCGCGACCCGTGCCCAGAACCTCGCCACCGCGGCCGCCGCCGCGGCGGGCGAGGCCAAGGATCTGGCCAACCGGACCGCCGACCACGCGGAGAAGGCCGCCGCAGCAGCCGACGCCGCGGCAGCCGCCGCGGGCCAGGCCCAGGACTGGGCGAAGATCGCGGGGCAGCACGCGGACGCCGCCGCTGTCGCCGCCGAGACCGCGGCCTCGGCGGTGGCGAAGGCCCAGACGCTCGAGAAGCTGGCCCGTGACGCCGAGGCCGTGCAGCTGGAGTCGGACAAGCAGCTCGGTGTCACCCAGGCCGACCTGCTGCTGAAGGACGATCAGGCCACCCAGGCGGACTTCAACCAGCAGCAGACCGAGGCCGCCTCGCAGGACGCCGCGACGAAGGACCTGGTCAAGCAGGCCGCGGCGACCGGAACCGCCACGGCGACGGCCGCCCAGGCCGGCCGCAAGGCCGCGGTCAACCTGCTGAAGTCCACCGGCTCCTGGACCCGGGCGTCGGCGCAGGCCGCGCTCTCCGGCACCGACGAGGCCGTGGTCTCCTGGGCCAAGTCGGACTACCAGCGCAGCCTTCAGCTCGACGACCGGGAGAAGATCCTGGCCGTCACGAGCATCGCGAACGCCAAGCTGGCGACCGAGGCGCAGAAGACGCTGGAGAGCACCGACCCGACCGCGGTCGAGAAGTTCCTCAGCGGCGGGGCGCTCCAGGCCCAGGCCGAGGACCTGCGGGTGCGGACCGTCTCCCTGGTCTCGGACGGCGGCAAGGCCGTCCAGCGGGACGGCGGCGCCGCACTGGCCGACGGCCGGGTGTCGGTCCTGGCCGCCTTCCTGTCCAACGGCTACGCCAAGGCCCTGGCCGAGGACGACCGGGTGGCCGTGGTGGTCGCCACGGACGGCGGCGGGCCCAACGTGAAGGCCGCGGGCGCGGTCGCCCTGGCCGGACCGGCCTGGATGCAGCACGAGTTCGTCCGCAAGACCCAGTTCACGGCGGCGCAGAAGGACGCGGACACCGACGCGCACGTGTCGTCCGTGCTGAGCATGATCGCCAACGCCGCGAAGGACGCGGCCACCGCGAGCGAGAGCGCCCAGCGGGCGTACCAGATCGCCGCGGACGCGCGCCACGCGTCGGATGAGGCCGCGCACTGGGCGAGCCTGGCAGGGCAGTCGGCCCAGCAGGCGAAGGGGTACGCGGACGACGCCAAGGCCAAGTCCGCCGCCGCCGACGCCTCCGCGGCAGCCGCCGCCGCTTCGGCGCAGAAGGCCAAGAGTGCGGCGGCGACCGCGCAGACGGCCAACCGGCAGGCCAACTACTCGGCCACCCAGGCGACCACCTCCGCGAACCAGGCCGTGAACTCGGCGGCGAGCGCGAGGGCCTCGGCGGCGCAGGCCGCGGCCAGCGCGAGCGCGGCGGGCAAGGACGCCGCCACGGCGTCGCAGGCCGCGAGCGACGCCCACGCCATCGCCGCGCAGAAGCGGGCGCAGGAGCAGGCCGCCGCTGCCGCCGCCGCGGCGGCCCAGGCGAAGGCCAACGAGGCCAACCACGTCGACCCGGTGAACACGCCGGCCAACGACAAGGTGACCACTCCGGCTCCGGCTCCCGAGAAGCCCGCTCCGGGCTCTCCGCCGAAGGACGACAAGCAGCTGTTCAAGGACTACGGAGACTTCCTGGGCAGTGTCAGCACCTGGAGCGGGTTCGTCGCGGCCGGCCTGATGCTCATTCCGGGTGGCCAGCCCTTCGCGGCCGCCGTCGGCACGTTCTCGCTGGTGACGGGTGTGGCTTCGGCCCTGTACACCGGGATCGGCTACGGCTTCAGCAGCGACAAGTTCATCGGCTCGGTGGCATCCGTCGGCCTCTCCCTGATCGGTGGCCGAGTGGTCGGCGCGATCGAGAAGGGCGCGGCGGAAGCGGCCAAGTTCGGCGTGAAGGTGACCGAGAAGGTCGGCGAGCGGCTGGTGAAGGCCGGACACAGTGCCGTCTCGTCCGTCGTCAGCTGGTTCTCGAGCGACGACTGATCAGGTGATCGCTAGGCAGTGAGTGATCGGCCGTGTTCGAATGGCCGTGACAGAACAGTGGCTGTGGAGCCCGCGTCCGACGCGGGCTCCACAGCCGGAACGAGGGGGGTGTGCGGTGTATCCGTTGGGGCTTGGTGTCGTTTCGTGGTGGTGGCTCGCGATTCTGGCGACCGCGGTGTTCTGGGCGGTCCTGGCACCGGGAATGCCCACGCGCACGCACCGGATCAGCATGGCGCTGGCGCCGGCCGCGATGGTGGTCTTCGGCCTCGGCAGCTACTACGCGAAGCACATGGACGCGGCCGCGGTGCTCGCCATGTACTCGTTCGCGGTGGTGGCCTTCCCGGTGGGAATGGTCGGCCACCGCAGGAAGTTCGCGCAGCGCCTGATGGAGGCGAAGGAGAGGGGCGAGTCGGAGGACAACACGTGGCCGCCCGCCATGATGGCGCAGGTCTTCGTGTCCTTGGTCGTCTTCGGGACCGCGGCGATCTGGACCACCCGGTAGCGGCTCGGTCCACGGCTCACCCGCCCGCGACAACCTTTTCCCCGAACATATAGGCCGTACACGAACATGGCGGAATTCCAGATGCTTCCGAAGCGGGAAACGATCTTCCGGAAGTCGACCCGCTCGTGATAGCAATGGTGCCGGTCGGGGCCGGGGGTGGCCAGGGGTGGCCGGAAACGCCATTCGACCAGGTCGCCGGTACGTGCACCGACTCGGCAGGTCCGCTGCGAACCAGCAGCAATTGACGGCTAATCAGGGGGTTTTATTCATGCGTTCCATCACCAAGATGGTCATCGTCGGCGCGGTCGCCGGCACGGTCGCGGTGTCCGGCGTCGTGGGCGCCGTCGCGGCTGACCGCAGCGCCGCCGCGCCCGGCGGCACCGCCGCCGCTCCGAAGGCGCTGACCGCCGACGACACTCCGCCGCCGGCCGTGGAGGACTTCGCCTACCCCGGCGCGGACCAGATCTTCGCGGACCGTGGCATCCGGCTGAAGAGCGGTGACGGCCACATCGTCCTCGTGCCCTGCGCCCCGGGCCTGCTGGAGGTCGACGCCCGGAACATGGCGGAGACCGACAAGGTCGGCGGCGGCCGCTTCTGCTTCACCACCACCGGCACGTCCGGTCGGCTCAGCCTGGAGCTGCCGTCGACCTACGCCGTCTCCACCTCCGACTACTCCGTCCACGTGGTCATGGTGAACGGCACCGAGACCAAGATCCACGACCTGAAGCCGAACACCTGGAACAAGGTCGGCGAGCTCACCGACCCGCAGCAGCGCCCGTTCACCCTGCTGGAGCTCACCACCTCCAAGTGAGGTTCCGATCAGGCGGTTTGACGCACGCCTGATCCCCCGGTCCCGGCCCCGCCGCGTGAGTGGCGGGACCGGGACCAGCGGGACCCGAACCATCCGAGCGGCCCGTATCGCCGCGGCCCGCGAGCGGTGCGAACGCCCTCCGCGTCCACCCCGCAGACGGCGGCCGACGCCACGAAGCCCGACGGGGCCGCACAGCGGGACTCCAACCGCCAGGACGCCGAACGGCCGTGCCTGCGCTGCGAGTTCCTCGGCAACCGGCTGCCGTCGCTCGGCGGTGGGCCACCGGCCGCACAGGCCGGCGAGCCGGCTGCAGGCCCGCCGCTCGTACCGCTCCAGGCGACTGAGCGGGTGCAGGGCGACGGCCTGGCGGCCCGTCAGAGGCCGCGCGATCGCGGACTCCGTCGGACGCGGGCGGCTCACTCGTCCCCGGCCTCGGCGACCACGGGCCCGAACTGCCGGGTCAGCCTCACCGCTGACCTGCCCCGCAGGCCCTCCGTGCTCCAGGACAGCGCTTCGCGATCGTCGGCGAAGACGTCGGCGGGAAGCCCGCCGGACCACGTCGGACCGATCGCTACCCGAATTCACCTCTTATCGTTGGGAACCCTGTTCATGCCTCGCAACTCCTCGCCCCGCTCCCGACGAGCGGGCGTGCTGGTAGCGGCCGCCGCTGCGGCCGCCGGCACGATGACCTCCTTCACCCCGGCCGGCGCGGTGACCGGCGACGCCGCCGCCGACGGCTCGTACGCCTACACCGCCCGGATCGTCGTCGGCGACGCCCTGCGCGGCTGCACCGGCACGCTGGTGGACCACTACTGGGTGCTGACCGCCGCGTCCTGCTTCTCCGACGACCCCGCACAGCCGCAGACGCTGGCGGCCGGCGCGCCGAAGTGGAAGACGACCGTCACGGTGGGCGCCAAGTCCGCCGACGTGGCCGAGCTGGTGCCGCGACAGGAGCGCGACCTGGTGATGGCCCGCCTGGCCACCGCCGTGGACGGCATCACCCCGCCGGCGTTCGCCACGACCGCCCCCACCTCGGGAGAGAACCTGCGGGTGGCCGGGTACGGCCGCACCAAGGACGAGTGGGCCCCGCTGAAGCCCCACACCGGCTCCTTCACCCTCGGCACCGTGAGCGCGACCGGCATCAGCGTCACCGGCACCGGCGGCGCGGCGGTCTGCAAGGGCGACACCGGCGCCCCCACGATCCGCGAGACGGGCGGCAAGTCCGAACTCGTCGCCGTCGCCTCCCGCTCCTGGCAGGGCGGCTGCCTCGACACCCCGGCCACCGAGACCCGCACCGGCGCGACCGCCACCCGCGTCGACGACCTCGGTGGATGGGTCTCCTCGACCGTGGCCGCCGGCGGCGTGTCGGTCAAGTCGGACACCAAGCTGACCTCCGGACAGTCGATCGTCGGCGCGGACCTGAAGCTGACCATGCGGCCGGACGGCGACCTGGTCGTCACCCACAAGCAGGTCGACAACGGGATCCTGTGGTCGAGCGGGACTTCGGGCAACAACGGCGCCTGGGCGTACATCCAGCCGGACGGCAACCTCGTCGTCTACAAGAGCGACGGCAACCCGGCCGCCGGCACCGGCGCCCTGTGGGGCTCCAACACCTGGGGCCAGAACGGCGCGTTCCTCAAGCTCCAGGACGACGGCACCTTCGCGCTCTACAAGAAGAACGCCGCCGAGACGGTCGCCAACACCGTCTGGAGCGCCACCACCTTCCGCTCCGGCACCCAGCTCGTGGCCGGCCAGCAGGTGTACGCGAAGACCACCCGCCTGGCCATGCAGTGGGACGGTGACCTCGTCCTCTACCGCCTGAGCGACAACGCGGTCCTGTGGCACAGCAACACCGCCGGCAACGGCAACGCCTTCCTCCGGATCCAGCCCGACGGCAACGCCGTCGTCTACTCCGCGGACGGCAGCCGCAGCCTCTGGGCCTCCGGCACCTTCTGGTCGGCGGGCGCCTTCCTGAAGCTCCAGGACGACGGCAACCTCGTCGTCTACAAGGCCGACGGCGGCGAAGGCATCGGCAACGCCATCTGGTCCACCAACACCTTCGCCTGATCCCGGGCCCGCCTCACCGTCCGGGGCCCGCGCCGCGCACTGCGCGGCGCGGGCCCCGGACGCCGGGCTGTGGTGCGGCGTCGATGCTACGCACTCTCCCGCCCAGGGCCTTCGAGCGGACCGTGACCGATCCGGTCGCGGTCCGCTCGAACCCGCACGACGCGCCGGTAGTCCGCCGACCCCGGCCCGTGCGCTGTCGCCCCCCCTCACCAGGCGACCGGCAGGACGAGCGGGCGGGTGAACAGGTTGTCCTCGTCCCAGGGGAGTTCGTCCGCGTCGATCGCGAGGATGAGCCTCGGGAACCGGGTGAAGAGTGCTTCGAAAGCGATCCGCAGGTGCGCCCGGGCCAGTGAGGCTCCCAGGCAGAAGTGCGGGCCGGCGCCGAAGGTCCTCGATCCGTCCGTACGGCGGTGGATGTTGAACCGGTGGGGGTGCTTGTAGTGATCCGGGTCCCAGGTCGCCGCGATCATCGGCGTGACGACCGACTCCCCCGCGCGGATCGGCACGCCGCGGATCTCGGTGTCCTCCAACGCGACTCGCGGGTTGGACAGGTAGCCGTTGTGGTGGAACCGCAGGACCTCCTCCACGACGGCGGGCCACAGCCGCGGGTCTTCGAGGACGCACTGCAGCTCCTCGGGGTGCCTGAGCAGGGTGACGATGCCCGTGGACGCCGAGGAGACGAGCGGTTCGATCCCGGTGACGAGCAGGTAGCTGACGGTGCCGTGCAGCTCGTCGGAGGTGATCTCGTCGGCCTGACGGGCCGCGATCAGGGCACCGATCGGTTCGGTCGGGTCGGGAGCGGACCACTTGTCCGCGACGATCTCGGCGGCCAGTGCGCCGATCTGCTCGGTGGCGGCCGAGACGTCCGTCCGGTCGGCGTTCTGGCTGGTCTGCTCACGGAAGCAGCCGTGCAGCGCCTGGCGCCGGTCCGCCGGGATGCGGAGCAGCCCGCAGCTGACCCGCAGGGCGAGGGGCGCCGTGTAGGCGCTGACCAGATCCGCGGGGTTGCTTCCCGCGGCCATCGCCGTCAGCAGGTCCTCGGCGTGCGCCGCGATGGCGGTGGAGTACCGTTCGGCGGCTCGCCGGTTGAACAGCGGGTTGAGGATCTGCCGCACCCGGGTGTGCCGGGGCGGGTCCAGGTTGAAGATGCCCCCGGGCACGGAGTTGAAGTCCTCGCCGATCAGTCGCGGCGCGCCCGGGTAGACCAGGTCCCTGGAGAAGCGCGGGTCGGTCAGGACTCCGGTGATGTCGTCGTGGCGGGTCAGCAGCCAGGTGGTCTGCCCACTGGGCATGCGCAGCGGGCAGACCGGGCGCTCCCGCCGCAACGTGGCGTACAGCGGCGGCGGGGTCCCGTGCTCCCCCGCGGGCAGCGGCCACTGGAGGATGTCGGTGTCCGACAGGGTCACGACTGGGCTCCTCTGGTACCGGCGTTCGGCGGCGCGGCCTGCTCGACGGCCGGTGCCACGGCCGGCTCGACGGCCAGTGCGATGGTGGCGAAGCCGTGGCCCGGCGCCGGCGCCAGGGCCGGGACCTCGCCGTTCCACAGGGCGAGCTGCAAGGGCCAGGGACGGTTGTAGAGGAGGAGGGCGGTCCGGGTCCCCGTGATGCCGGGCAGGTCCAGGACGAGCGGGAGTTCGGCGAGGACGTAGCCGAGGTTGAGTTCGATCTGCGCCGGGGTCGGCTCGCCGCCGAGGACCGTCATGAGGTAGCCGCGGGATGCTTCCCGGCACAGTTCCCGTAACCGGCCGTCCGAGCGGAAGGCGTCGTCGACCTGGGCGCGCAGCTCGCGGTAGCGCTTCCGGTTGATGAGCCGGGTCCAGCTGTTGACCCGGTCGTGCGGGTTCGGGCCGGAGGCGTGGAGGGCGCGCCGTGCCGCCGCGCGCATCCTGCGCACGGCCCGGGTCGCGCTCTGTGCGGCCTCCCGGGGTGCCCGCCCGCAGGCGATGAGGCCGAAGGCCGTCTCGTAGCCGGGCAGGACGGCTTCGACGTGCCGAAACCTTCCGGCAGCCCAGGCCAGCAGGGTCTCGACGGTCGCGGGCCGGTAGAACCCGTTGAACGGGCTCAGTCCGAACACCGCGGCCTCACCGGTGTCGAGGATCTCCCGCGACTGCTCGTTGAGCGGGTGGACCGTGACGGCTTCCGCCGGGACCGCGATCACAGGCTCCGCCGCCAGTACGCGCCGCAGACGTCGATCCGTCGGATCGGGTCGTCGATCCGCTGCTCCTCACGGAAGTCGTGGACAGCGGCCCGGCACGCCGGGATGACGTAGTCGTCGATGATCACGAACCCTCCGGTGGACAGCCTGGGGTACAGGTGGGTCAGGGCGTCCCAGGTGGATTCGTAGAGGTCGCCGTCGAGCCGGAGCAGTGCCAGCTTCTCGACCGGCGCCTGGGGCAGGCTGTCCCGGAACCGGCCCGGGAGGAAGGCGACGTGGTCGTCCAGCAGCCCGTAGCGGCGGAAGTTCTCCGCCACCTCCTCCTGGGGCACGCCGAGGACCCCGTTGGCCTCGTGCAGGGCCAGTTCGCGGTCCAGGGGGTGCCCGTCCGCGCCCACCTCGGGGATGCCGGTGAAGGAGTCGGCCACCCACACGCGGCGGTCGGTGATGCCGTGCGCCTTCAGGAAGGCACGCATGAAGATGCAGGCCCCGCCGCGCCAGACGCCGGTCTCGATGAGATCGCCGTCGACGCCGTCCGCGACGACCCGCTCCAGGCAGTCGTGCAGGTTGTCCAGCCGCTCCCTTCCGATCATCGTGTGCGCGGCAGCGGGCCAGTCCAACCCTCCGTGCCGCTCCTCGGCCTGGTAGCCGGTCGGTCCGTCCGGAGTGAGCCCACCGTCCTGGTAGATGACATTGGTCAGGACCTTCTTCATGAGGTCCAGGTAGAGGTGCCCGTCACTGTCGCAGTCATCCACTGGCTGTCTCCCTGGCAGGTCGGTTTTGGTCCGGATCGGTCCGGATCGGTCCGGAGGGCTTGGCGGACGTCACGCTGGTGGTGCGGACCACCCGCGGTCGATGAAGTCGGGAGCGCCCTCCTCGGAGTTGACGCCCTTCTCGACGAAGGCGAGGTTGTGGTAGACCGTCAGAGCCACGGCATGCCGGTCGGCGTAGGACGGTCCGGGCGCTGCCGCCGGTGGCACCCACTCCCGGTGGTGCAGGCCGTCGACGAGCTGCTTGAGCAGGCCGACCGAGGTTCCGGGCCCGGCGACGGGGCCGGCGGTGCCGCCGTAGCCGGGCCAGTAGGCGGTCTGGAGATCCTCGACGACGTACAGCCCGCCGGGCCGCACGTGCGGGAACAGGGCGGTGAAGGAGGCTCGCACATGGGCGTTGAGGTGGCTGCCGTCGTCGATGACGATGTCGAACGGCCCGAACCGACGGCCGAGGTCGTCCAGGAGTCCGGGGTCGCCCTGGTCCCCGACGGCGGTGGCGATGCGGGGGCCCCGAACACCGGGTTTGGGGACGATGTCGAGCCCGAGGACCAGTCCCGCCGGGAAGTAGCGCTGCCACATGCGCAGTGACGCGCCGCCCTGGTCGGGTGCGTCGTAGCCGCCGATCCCGATCTCCAGCACTCGGACCGGCGCGTTCCGGAAGCGGGCGAAGTGCCGCTCGTAGTGCTGGGTGTACCAGTGGAGGTCGGCCCACTTGTCCGAGCCGAACCGGGTCGAGAGCCCGCCGAGGTCGACCGGGTGCCGTTGGCAGGCGGCCACGACCGCCTGGACCGCGACCGCCAGCCGCTGGCGTTCGCGGACGATCGCGGTGAGCCCACCGGGGGCCGGGCCGAGCGCGTTCAGCTCGGCGCAGGTGGTGACCCGCCGACTGGTCCGGCGATCGGTGCCGGGGCCGTAGAGGCCGCGCAGGAGGTCGACGGCGTCATGGGTGATCCGCACCGGCGCCGCCTGCCAGCCGTCCCGCTTCGAGGTCAGCCCGTCGCGGTCGACGGTGAGAAGACGACAGGCCCGTTCACCGTCCGACGTGAGCTCGAAGGCGAGGTGCGCGGCGCCGTCCACCGGCACCGGATCGCACCGCACGGCCAGTTCCTCGACGACGACCTCCGCGACCCGGTCGAGCCCGAGGTCGGCGACGGCCCGCGCCAGCCGGTGCTCGTCGGCCGCCGCGCGCAGCAGCGGTTCGATCGCGGGCCAGCCGGGGCCGGCCGCCGCG
>NZ_LFVW01000045.1:0-4163 GCF_001182915.1 Kitasatospora sp. MY 5-36 | reverse complement strand
TACGCGGTCTTCACCCCGTACCACCGCGCCTGGCAGCGGACGCCCCGCCGCACGGTGCTGGGCGCGCCCCGCGCGCTCGACACCCCGGACGGCATCGGCGGCGAGAGCCTCCAGCCCACCGGGCCGCTCTCGCCCGCGCTGCCGCCCGGCGGCGAGACGGCGGCCAGGCGGCGGTGGCGGCGCTGGGACGTCGACGCGTACGCCGACGTCCATGACGATCTGGCGGCCGACGGCACCTCCCGGCTCTCCCCGTACCTGCACTTCGGCTGCCTGTCGGCCACCGAGCTCACGGCAGGCGCGCTCCAGCGCGGCGGGCCCGGAGCGGAGGCCTTCGTCCGGCAGCTCGCCTGGCGCGACTTCCACCACCAGGTGCTCGCCGCCCGCCCGGACGCCGCCCACCGCGACTACCGGGCCAGGGACGACCACTGGCACCGGGACGAGCGCGAGGCCGAGGCCTGGCGGCAGGGCCGCACCGGGTACCCGATCGTCGACGCCGGGATGCGCCAGCTCGCCGAGGAGGGCTGGATGCACAACCGGGCCCGCCTGCTGACGGCGGGCTTCCTCACCAAGTCCCTGTACCTGGACTGGCGGATCGGGGCCGCCCACTTCCTGTCGCTGCTGGTCGACGGGGACGTGGCCGACAACCAGCTCAACTGGCAGTGGGTCGCGGGCACCGGCACCGACACCCGCCCCAACCGGGTCCTCAACCCGCTCCGCCAGGCCGACCGCTACGACCCGGACGGCGCGTACGTCCGCCGCTGGGTCCCCGAGCTCGCCCACCTGCCCGGCCCGGCCGTCCACCGCCCCTGGCTGCACGACGCCGACTACCCGGCGCCGCTCATCACCCCGGACGCCCTCACCGAGCGGTTCCGCCGGGGGCGGGGCCTGGACTGAGTTTCATAGCCCGGACCGAGCGCGAGGGCCTGGGCTGAGCCAGGAGGCGGACGGACGGGCGGTACCCCGGTACTACGGCCCCGGCGATGATCGGCCCCGGGTACCACGGATCGCGGCGCCGTCGAACCTAGCGTGGAAGGTACCGGCGGCCGGGACGACCCGGCCCACGAACGTTGAGGGTGAGCGATGATCGAGGCGCACCAGCTGACGAAGCGGTACGGGGAGAAGACCGCCGTCGATCGGCTGGACTTCACGGTCCGGCCGGGTACGGTCACCGGCTTCCTCGGGCCCAACGGGGCGGGCAAGTCCACCACCATGCGGATGATCGTCGGACTGGACGCGCCGACCGGCGGCTCGGTGCGCGTCAACGGCCGCCGCTACGCCGAGCACGCCGCTCCGCTCCAGGAGGTCGGCGCACTGCTGGAGGCCAGGTCGATCCACCCCGGCCGCTCGGCGTTCAACCACCTGATGGCGCAGGCCCACACCCACGGCATCCCGCGCCGCCGCGTCGACGAGGTGATCGAGCTGACCGGCCTGCGGTCGGTGGCGCGGAAGCGGGCCGGGGCGTTCTCGCTCGGCATGGGCCAGCGGCTGGGGATCGCCGCCGCCCTGCTGGGCGACCCGGCGACGGTGATGCTCGACGAGCCGGTCAACGGGCTCGACCCCGAGGGCGTCCTGTGGATCCGCAACCTCCTCACCTCGCTCGCCGCCGAGGGCCGCACCGTCTTCGTCTCCTCCCACCTGATGAGCGAGGTCGCCCTCGTAGCCGACCACCTGATCATCGTCGGACGGGGCCGGCTGCTGGCCGACACCACCGTCCAGGACCTGGTCCGCGAGGCCGGCGGCGACGCCGTCACGGTGGCCAGCGCCGACCCGGCCCGGCTGCGCACCCTGCTCGCCGGCCCCGGCGTGGAGATCTCCGGCCGCTCCGGCTCCGAGGAACTCCTCGTCACCGGCCGCACCGCCCGCGAGATCGGCCTGACCGCCGCCTCGCACGGCATCGCCCTGTTCGAACTCGCCACCCGCACGGTCTCCCTGGAGCAGGCGTTCATGGACCTGACCCGGGACGCCGTCGAGTACCACGGCACCACCACCACTGCCACTGTCGAGACCCCGAGGAGCGCGGCATGAGCACCCTCGCACCGAGCCAGACCGCCACGCCCGCCGGCCCCGGGCCCGAGCGCCCCGTCCACAAGGTCACCGCCGCGCGCGTGCTGCGCTCGGAGTGGGCCAAGCTGTGGTCCCTGCGCTCCACCTGGATCACCCTCGGCCTGGCCCTGCTGTTCCTGGTCGCGTTCGGCCTGATCGCCGCCGTCCAGTTCAAGTCCAGGCTCGACTCCGGCCGGCACCTGGACCGGGACTTCTCCGACGCCACCGCCCTGAGCCTGTCCCTGTTCGGCACCAACTTCGCCCAGCTCGCGCTCGGCGTCCTCGGCGTGCTGATCGCCGCCGGCGAGTACTCGACCGGCATGATCCGCTCCACCCTGGCCGCCGTGCCGCGCCGCCTGCCGGTCCTCTGGTCCAAGGCGGCCGTGTACGGCGTGATCGCCCTGCTGCTCGGCACCGTCGGCGTGTTCGTCGCCTTCCTCACCGACAGCGGCATCCTGTCCGGCACCCGCGTGGCGATGGACCTCTCCAGCGCCGGCGCCGTCCGCGGACTGCTCGGCGCGGGCCTCTACCTCGCCCTCGTCGGCGTGATCGGCGTCGCCCTGGGCGCGCTGCTGCGCTCCGTGGCCGGCGGCATCTCCGTCCTGGTGGCCACCCTGATGCTGATCCCCGGCCTCGTCTCGCTGCTCCCCACGTCCTGGCAGAGCCACATCAGCCCGTACCTGCCCAGCCACGCGGGCGAGGCGATGTTCGCCCTGCACCACGACTCGACCACCCTGTCGCCCGCCGCCGGGCTGGCCGTCTTCCTCCTGTGGACGGTGCTCGCCCTGGCCGGCGCAGCGGTGCGCCTCGTGCGCAGCGACGTCTGAGAGACTCCGGTGCGGCACCCGGTCCACCGGGTGCCGCAGCCCCGCCCCTCCCTCGTACGACAGGTGACGACCGTGAGCCACCTCGACACCCGGGGACCGGTCCCGTCCGCGCCGCCGCCCGTGCCCGACCCGCTCCCCTCCCACCCGGCCTTCGCGCGCCTGGCCCGCCTGGGCCAGCGGATCCGGCAGGCCGACCGCTCCGACCCGTGGGTCCTGGACACCGCCGTGGTCGTCATGGTCCTCCTGATGTTCGGCCTGCCGGACCTCCTCCACGGCGACGTCGACCACGCGCGCGAGCACCGGATCCACTTCACCCGGCTGCCCCTGGCCGCGACCCTCGCCCTCCAGGCGGGCCTCGTCCTGCCCCTGCTGTGGCGCCGGCGGCGCCCGACGGCGGCGTTCGCGGCCATCATGACCGTCTTCGTCGTCCAGTGGTCCACGGGCGCGGCACTGCGGGCCGACGCCGCCCTGCTCGTCGCCCTCTACAGCCTGGCCCTGCACGGGAGCCTGCGGCACCTGGCCTGGGCGTGCGCGGCCATGGCCGCGGCGAGCACCCTGGTCGCCGCGGAGGTGTCCTCCGGGCTGCCCGTCGGCGACGCGCTGTTCTTCCTGTTCAGCGCCGCGACGGCGGCCGTCGCCCTCGGCATCGCGGTACGGATCCGCCGCGCCCAGCTCGCCGGGCTGCGGGAACGCGCGGCCCGGCTGGAGATCGAGCGCGACCAGCGCAGCCGGCTGGCCGCCGTCACCGAGCGCACCAGGGTCGCCCGGGAGATGCACGACATCATCGGCCACAACCTGTCCGTCATCGTCACCCTCGCCGACGGCGGCGCCTACGCGGCCGAGGCCTCCCCCGAGCGCGGACGCGAGGCACTGCTGCTGATCGGCGACACCAGTCGCCAGGCGCTCGGGGAGCTGCGGCGGATGCTCGGCGTCCTGCGCGACCAGGGCGAGGACGCCGAACTCACCCCGCAGCCGGGCATCGCCGACGTCGACGGGCTGTGCGCCCGCATCCGCGCGGCCGGGCCCCAGGTGGTGTACACGGCCGCCGGAGACCTCGACGCCCTCGACCGCGGGGTCCAGCTGATGGCCTACCGCATCGTCCAGGAGTCGCTCACCAACACCCTGAAGCACGCCGGCCCCGGCACCCGGGCCCACGTCACCCTCACCTCCGGGGACGACCGGCTGCGGGTGCGCGTACGGGACAGCGGCCCGCCCGACGGCCCCCCGCCGTCCGCCCCCGGCCGGCCGCCCCGCGAGGGCCACGGCCTCGCCGGCATACGGGAACGCGCGGCC